>NZ_QLJK01000050.1:0-21435 GCF_003950715.1 Sphingomonas sp. S-NIH.Pt3_0716
ACCTGGTCACCGGCATTGGCGGCCTCATCTATCTGTTCGTGCTTGCGCCCAAGCTCGCCGGCCCAGCGTAACCAGCGTCAGCACGATCACCGGTATGCCCAGGATCAGCAGGCCGGCGAGCTTGGGCGCAAGCACGAACAGATAGATGAGGCCGCCAATGCCGGTGACCAGGTTGCGCAGCGCGACCGACACGGTCGATCCCACCACCTGGTCGATGATCGCGGTGTCCGCCGTCATGCGCGATGCGATCTCCGACGGCCTGTTCTCCTCGAAGAAAGCCGGCGCCTGGCGCAGCAGATTGGCCTGGGTCGCGCTGCGAATGTCGGCGACCACCCGTTCGCCCAGCCAGGATACGAAATAGAAGCGCAGCGCGCTTGCCAGCGCCAGGATCACCACCAGCAGGAACAGATATTCGAACCAGCGGCTGATATCGCCGCCGCCGGTAAAGCCCTTGTCGATCACCAGGCGAAAGCCGCTCGGGATCGCCAGCGTCGCCGCGGAAGAGACGATCAGCGCGGTCAGCGCCCCGGCGATCCGCGCCGGATAGCGCGTCGCAAAGCGCCACAGCATGGCCAGACTCGACAGGGCAGGGCGATCGGCGCGGCGCGGCGCGGGTGCGGTGGCATCCTCCATGTCGGGGCGTTAGCAGCGCGGCGCGCCCGCCTCAATGGGCGCGCGTCATCCCGCCGCTCAGGCCGCCGGTGCGATCCGCTCGGCCAGCGCCATCAGGCGCGGCGTATCCGCCTTGCCGGTCAATGCATAGGCCATGTCGCCGGCCTCCCAATAGGCGACCGTGCCGTCGCGCCGCTCCGCGATCAGCGGCTGCCCTTCCGCCGGCGTTTCCGCCCGGTCGGCGAACAGCGACAATTGCTCGCCCTTTTCGGTGGTCAGCGCGATCGCGATCGCCGGGCTGTCGGCGGTCGGGAACAGTTGCACGTCCCGCACCTGCCAATTGGCCGGCAGGCGCGGCAGCACGATGCCGGTCGACCGCCGGATTTCGGCATCGTCCAGCTTGGCGCTCTCGACCTGCGACGCCATCTGCTGGCGCAGCAGGCCGGCGCGGCGCGATGCGGCCGCCTCGTCCAGGAAAGTGCTGGCCTGTGCCGCCTGGGGAAATTCCCCAAGCGCGCCCCGGCCGATCCACCCCGTCGCCAGCAGCGCGGCGATCGCCGCCGCCCGCCCGACATGGCGCCAGCCGCGCCCGGCCTCATTGTCGTTGGCCACCGGCTGCGACATGTCGCGGCGCCGGCCGACCAGCGTCCCCTTGGTGCCGTCATGCTTCAGGCGGAAATCGATATGCGGCCAGCGCTTGCGCCAGCGGCGCGCGACCAGCCGCTCGCCCGGCCGCGCGGCATCGTCCAGCAGTACCACGCCATTGGGGGAGAGGCGCGCGAACAGGCTGTCGGCGGCGCCCCGCACCAGCGGATGCACGCTCCAGGGCGGGCCATCGATGATGATCAGGTCGATCTGCTCGGGCAGCCGGTCGATCGCATACCAGCGGCCCGGCCAGTCGGCGCTTTCGTGGGTCAGCGGCGCATGGCGGATATCCACGTCCAGCGCATGGTCGGCCAGCCATTGCCGGGTCGCATCGACAAAGCCGCCATGCTGGTCGAAACTGTGCAGTTGTCCGCCGCCATGCAATTGCAGCGCCCGCGCCGCGATCAGCGAGGATGCGCCCGCGCCCAGTTCGACGACATGCGCCGGCCGCAGCCGCGCAATCTCGCGCACGATATGGCGCAGGAAACCGACATCGGCCTTCCAGCTTCCCAGATGGGGCAGCGCATCATGGGGCAGTTTGAGTTCGTCCAGCAGCGCGCGCTTGTCCGCCTTGCGCCCGCCCGACAGGCTGGCGAGCAGCCAGGGCCAGCCGATCGCGCCAAAGGTCAGGCGCCATGCCATGTCGGACATGCGGCGGGACAGATCATCGGTGACGGGTTCGGATTCATTCAGCGAGAGGAAGCCGGTCAATTCACGGGAAGTCACGGGGAAATACGCTCCTGTCGCAAAGGCGGGGACTATGCCAGCAGTCCTGTTTCACGCATATGACGCCCATCCAATTGGTCAAATCATGACGCAGGAAACGCCGATGACCCGTATAATTTCCGCGACGGTCGAACGCTGGCCGGTTGCGGGCGCCTTCATCATCAGCCGCGGCGCCAAGACGGAGGTGGACGTCGTCGTCTGCACCGTGGGCGACGGCGATCATGTCGGGCGGGGCGAGGGGACGGCCATCTATTATGAGGGGGAGACCGCACAGGGCTGCGCGGCGGCGATCAACGCCTATGCCGGGCCGCTCGATCGCGAGGCGCTGTTGCAGGCGATGCCGCGCGGTGCCGCGCGCAACGCGCTCGACTGCGCGCTGTGGGATCTGGAGGCGAAACGGGCCGGCGTCCCGGTCTGGCAACTGGCCGGCCTTGCCGCACCGACGCCGTTGCCCACCGCCTTCACCATCAGCCTGGGCGAACCGGAGCGGATGGAGGTCGATGCTCGCGCTGCCGTCGCGCGCGGCTTTGGCCTGCTCAAATGCAAGCTGACGGGGGAGGGCGATCATGCCCGTATTGCCGCCGTGCGCGCCGGTGCGCCCGGCGTCCGGCTGATCGTCGACGCCAATGAAAGCTGGCATGACCGCGACATCGTGGCGGAGGCGGCGGCGCTCGCCGAACTGGGCGTGGAAATGGTGGAACAGCCGATCCTGCACGGGCGGGAGGACAGGCTGGCGGGCCTGCGGGCGCCGTTGCCGCTCTGTGCCGACGAAAGCTGCCACACCCGCGCCGATCTCGACCGGCTGGGCGATTTCGACGCGGTGAATATCAAGCTCGACAAGGCCGGTGGCCTGACCGAAGCGCTGGCCCTGGCACAGGCAGCGCGCGCCCGCGGTTTTCGCATCATGGTCGGCTGCATGCTCGGCACCTCGCTCGGCATCGCGCCTGCCGCGCTGGTGGCGCAGGGCGCCGACTGGATCGATCTCGACGGTGCGCTGTTGCTGGCGAACGATCGTGACGGCGCCCTGCCGCTGCGCGACGGCCTGCTCCACCCCGGCACCCTCTGGGGCCAGGGCTGATATTCCTCCCCGCGCGCGGGGAAGGGGACCATCCGCAGGATGGTGGAGGGGGGCAGCCGTCTGAAGCCAGCCCCCAACCGGCCACCGCTTTCCTACTCGGCCATTCTCTGGTCTATCCTCGGCGATGCAATCCGCGTCATCGCCCGTCGCCGATGGGCGGCGTGACCCAAGTGTCGCTTCGATGGTGCGTCATCGTCGCCTGGTCGTGACCCGATCGGCAGGCAGTTGTGACCCAGGTGTCGCGCCGCTGTCGCGTGACAGCGGCGCGGGCGGTGCATATCCGGCGCAAACGGCCCGATTTGCCCGACGACACTGTGAACTTCGGACCTGTCGCGTCGGCGTGACCCTGCCGGGTCCGCCGATCACGGCAGATTGTCTTGGCTCAGTAACCCAGCGTCAGGCCGACGCTATAATATTTCGGGCCGACATTGGCCTTGGCACGCAGCTTGGGGATCAGCGGCATCGCCAGCGTCGCATAGGGGCGGGTATTGTCGCCGCTAAAGCGCACGCCGGCACCGATCGAGACCGACATGGGAATCGTATAGGCCGCCTCGACCCGGCCATAGAGCTTGGTGTCGCCATCGCGCAGATAGACGCCGCCGCCCGGCGTCAGGCTGAAACCCGCCATGTCGAGCGCATAGCCGGCGCCGATCTCGGTGCCCCAATGGCCGTCGGCGCGGCCATAATTGACTTCGGCGCCCAGTCCCTCGGCATGGGCGGCAGGCGTCATAAGGGGGGCAGCGATCAGCAGGCCAAGGGCCGCCATCCGGTTCATTTTCATGGCAAATCCATATCAGTCATTGGTGATGGATGGGTAAGGGCGCGGCCGGTCCCCGCCGGCAAGCGGAAAGGGGACCAGCCGAATCCGTCCTGCGGTGAAGCGAGCCGTCCTGCGCTACTCCTCGACGCGGCGGACCGGCTGCACCTCGGCATAGGGCATGATCATCCGGCCGTCGGGCGCAGCGGTGAAGGTCGTCTGGGTCGGATAGGCGAACTCGATGCCGCGCGCGTTGAATTCGCGCAGCACGGCCAGGCCGATCTTGTGCCGCACCAGGTAGATTTCGTCCCAGCCGGGCAGATAGACGTCGAACTCGACCTCGAAATCCAGGCTGGATGCGCCAAAGCCGATGAAGCCGGAGCGCACGAAATTGCCGCCCAGTTCCTCGATGATCGTCTTGAGGATGGATGGGATCTCCGCCGCCAGATCGGGCGCGGTCTGATAGATGACACCGATCGGGAACTTGATCCGGCGATGGTCCAGCGTCTGATAGCTGGTGATTTCCTTCTGCAGCAGATTGGCGTTGGAAATCACCTTTTTCTCGCCGGTGACGGCTCGCAACCGGGTGGATTTCAGGCCGATCTTCTCGACCGTCGCGGTGGTCGTGTCATAGGTGATCGTCTCGCCCTGGCGGAACGGCTTGTCGAAGATGATCGACAGCGCCGCGAACAGATCGGAGAAGATGCCCTGCGCGGCAAGGCCGATCGCGATGCCGCCGATACCCAGACCCGCGACCAGGCCGGTCACGTTGACGCCCAGATTGTCGAGCACGACGATCGCGGCGATCGCGAACAGGGCAAATGTCACGAGGATGCGGATCAGGCCCATGGCATTGGCCAACGTCTCGCCCTGGCCATCCTCGGCCAGCGTCTTGCGCTCGATCAGGCCCAGGATGATCTCCCGTGCCCAGATCGCGGCCTGCACCACCACGGCGATGGTGAAGAAGAAGGTGACGGTCTTGTCCAGCGACGCGGGCGCGTCGGCGAACACCACCACCAGCCGGGCCGCGACCATGATCATGAAATATTGCGTCGTGCGCGCCGCCGCGCGGCTCAGCACATTGCCCAGGCCCAGCGGGTCGCCACGCCGGCCGCGATGCTTGGTGCCGATCCGGCGCAACGTGGCGAGCGCCAGATAGATGATCGTGGCCGCGCCGATGGCGATCAGGATCTGGATATAATGAAGCTGGAACCAGGCGATGGTCGAATGCCACATTTCCGTGAGGTTGGGCGCACGCACATTGATGTCGATGCCGGGGTCGTTCTTGTTGGCCATGCTGATCCTTGATTGATGGTCCGTGGGCTCGATCAGGCCGCTGCTGCCAGCGGGGGAGCGTTGGCCAGATCGTCGAGGAACGCGATCAGCCCGCGTTCGTGACGCGACAGATAGCGCGTCCGGCGCGGCAGGCGAAGCCCCTGCCGCCATTCATCCTGTCCGTCCTTGCACAGGTCGATCAGGGCGGGGTGGATATAGGATTTGCGGCTGATCGCCGGCGTGTTGCCCAGCGCCGTCGCGACCGGCTCGATCATCTCCTTGAGCGAGACATGGTCCGCCGCCAGCGTCTCGAAGGCGATGGTCGATGCGCCCCAGGTGCGGAAATGCTTGGCGGTGAAGTCACCGCCCATGGCCTGCGCGATATAGGCGTTGACGTCGCTCGAACTGATCGGCCGTGCCTCGCCATCCTCGTCCAGATATTGGAACAGATGCTGGCCCGGCAGATCCTGCACCGCTCGCACGAATCGCAGCAGGCGGCTGTCGGTGATGCTCAATTGCTGTTCCTTGCCGGACTTGGCGCGGTAGCGCAGGGTCAGGCTGCGGCCATTCAGGTCGACATGCCGCCGTCGCAGCGTCGTCGCGCCGAAGCTCTTGTTGGTGGTGGCATAATGTTCGTTGCCGACCCGCAGCTTGGCGAGGTCGAGCAGCCGCACCACTGCCGCGATCGTCCGCGCCTTGCGCAGGCCGCGCCGCGACAGATCCTCCTCCATCCGCGCCCGCAGTTGCGGCAGGGCGCGGCCGAAGGCGGGGCAGCCGGCATATTTTTCCGCCTCGCGCGCGGCCCGGAAATCGGGGTGATAGCGATATTGCTTGCGCCCCCGCTCATCATAGCCGGTCGCCTGGATATGGCCGTGGGGGGAGGGGCAGAACCAGCAGTCGCGATAGGCCGGCGGCATGGCGATCGCGTTCAGCCGGTCGATCTCGTCCCGGTCGGTGATGCGGCTGCCGTCCGCCGCGCGATAGGCCCATCCCTGCTTCAGTGCGCGCCGGCTGATGCCGGGCATGCCGTCATGGCTGTGGATGATGGCGGGGGACGACATGGGAACCGGGCGACCTTCTTTCTCCCGGTCCAACCCGTGATGATCGGCTTCGTTCCGCGTGCAGCCTGCCCGGCGCTGTCAGGACGGGCGCGACCGCAGCCGCTGCAACCAGCCGGTGCCCGCGCCATAATGGCCGGTCCAGGGCAGCAATTGGCGGCGCACCGTCGTCGCCTGGGCGCAGCCGACGATCAGGCTGATGACCGCCAGCGGGAAGGCCAGCATCATGGTGGCGGGCATGGCAAAGGCGAGGGTGATCGCCGAAAATCCGCCGCCAAAGGCCGCCAGGGTCGCCCGCAGGTCGCCGTCGGGTCCGCGCAGCCAGAACAGGCAGCCCGTGACGCCCAGCGCGAACATGGCGATATTCTGCATCGCGCCGGCCGGCACGATGGCGCAGGCGGCAATCAGCCCGATCATCGCCAGCGCGGCACGGCGCCACTGCCAGCCGCCGATCAGGCGGGTGAGCAGCGGATAGAGCAGCAATTCGCAGGTCAGCGCCGCCAGCAGGATCGCGCCGGGGGCCGCCGCGCCCGCACCGTCCGCGATGAAGGCGACGACGGCACTCGCCGCCCAGGGCAGCATCCGCGACGGCGCCATGCGGATATGGCTGATCCAGCCGGTCATGCCCGGCCGCAATGCCCAGCGTCGGTCGGCCTGCCGCAACTGGAAGGCGGACAGGGCAAACAGCATCTGCACGCCCCATGGCATATAGGCGGGGGACAGCAGCGGGGCAGCCAGGATCAATCCCAGCATCAGTCCCTGAAGCCAGCCCAAAATCCGCAATTCCATGGTCATGCCGTCACTCCCGCCTGTGCGCCAGGCTGTTCGAAGAACGGCACGCGTCCGGCGTCCTTGCGCTTGCGGGTCAAATAAGTGTCGAGGCCGATCTGGAGCGAGAGCATCATGAAGATGAACGGCTGATAGGCGATGCCCACGAACAGCGATCCGATCATGTAGACGACATGGCCCTGCTGCAGCGCCACGGCGAAGGGCGCGATCCAGGCCTCATCCGGTCCGTCGCGCTTGCGATACATGCGCCGGATCGATTCGGTGCGGATGAAGCAGCTCAGGTGCAGCAGCGCCCACAGGAAGAAGCCGAAATAGCCCTGCTCGCCCAGCATCTCGAAATAGGCACTGTGATAGGCACGGCCCTTGTCGGTGACCAGGCGGCGCTCGATCCGCTTCTCGTCGCCATCGCCGACCTCGCTCTGGGCGAAATAGGTGAAGCTGTTCTGGAGATAATTGTCGAAGCCGCCGCCGCCCGGATGGGTCTTCACATAGTCGAGCGTCCACATCCACACCGCGACGCGGGTGGACGCGCTCTCGTCGCCCTGGTGATTCTCGATCGTCTGCATCCGCTTGGTGAAGCTGGCGGGCAGGAAGGGGATGGCCGCCAGCGCGGCAAAGGCCAGCAGCGGGCCATAGACGAACTTGCGCTTCGACCGCATCAGCATCATGCCGGCCAGGATCACCAGGCAGACCAGGCCCGTGCGCGCCTCCGTGCCGACCGGCATCAGCATGCAGGCCAGGCACAGTGCATAGGCAAAGGCCTTCACCTTCCAGTCGGGCGGAAAGATGGTGCCATGCTGGGTCAGCCACAGGATGATCGGGATCAGCGCGATCGCCACGCAGGAAATGATGCTACCCTCATACAGGCCGCTATTATTGTCGACCATCAGATTGAGCACGCCATAGCCGCCGCCCGACAGCGCGGTCTTCATGCCGCCATTGATGATGATCGTGCTCGCGCACAGCACCATGAACAGCGCCAGCGCCTCGATCCGCAGCCGCGTGCGCAGCACCAGCGGCAGGAACACGGCAAAGACGATCGCCTTCCATACCCAGGCCCATTTGGTCGCGGCGTTGATCGGGAAATCGGCGGTCGCGGTCGTATAACCGCACCAGGCAAGCAGGACGAGCAACAGCACCTGCCGCGCGGAAAAACGGCAATCCTTCTTGTCGTCGACCACTATCCAGGCACCGACCGCACAGACGAAGGCGATCAGCGAGATCGGGATCGAATTGAGCAGATAATAGCAGAGCCGCTGGGGCGAAACGATGTCGATATAGGCGTAGATGATGACCAGAAGGAACGGCCGCTTGAATCCCATCAGGAAGAAGGCGCCCAGGAAGGCGATGAAGAACAGGTCACGCATCGGCGGCGTCTCCGTCCGGCGATGCCGGCGGGGTGTCGATGTCGCGATCCAGGTCCGGGCGCGACAGCAGCCGCCAGGCGGCCAGCAGGATGACGCCATGGCTGATCAGCAGGGATAGGGTATCAATCATTGCGTGTTTTGATCTGCCGGTTCTGGACTCTTGCCCCGGAAAATCCCTAGCGTGACAGAGTTGACGGGGCGTTAAACCTTTTTCGGCAAAAAGTTACCGCTATGACTCGTATCCTTCACGTTCTCGATCACAGCCTGCCGATGCACAGCGGCTACACGTTCCGCACGCGGGCTATCCTGCGGGCGCAACTGGCCAAGGGCTGGGATGTGCGCGGGCTGACCGGCCGGCGCCATGTCGCGGCGGGGCCGCAGGAGGAGCTGGTCGATGGGCTGCATTTCCACCGCACGCCGGGCGAAGCGGCCGGCGGCAATGCGTTGCTGCGCGAGTGGCGCGACATTTCCGCCCATGCCGATGCTATCGAGTCGCTGGTGCGCCAGTGGCGGCCGGATATCATCCATGCCCATTCGCCGGTGCTCAATGCCATGGCCGCGCAGCGAGTCTCGCGCCGCCACGGCATTCCGCTGATCTACGAGATTCGTGCCTTCTGGGAGGATGCGGCGGTCGGTAACGGCACCGGGACCGAAGGCAGCCCACGCTACTGGCTGACCCGCCAGCTCGAAACCCATGCGGTCCGTGCGGCCGACGCGGTTGCCGTCATCTGCGAAGGGCTGCGGTCCGATCTGGTTGCGCGCGGAATCGACTCGGCCAAGATCACCGTCTCGCCCAATGGCGTCGATCTTGATCAGTTCGGCGCGCCGGTGCCGCGTGATCCCGTTCTGACCGCGAAGCTGGGGCTCGAAGGGGCGGATGTCGTCGGCTTCATCGGCAGCTTCTATGATTATGAAGGGCTGGATGATCTGATTGCCGCCATGCCCCGACTCGTGCGGGCGCGGCCCAGGGCGAAGCTGCTGCTGGTCGGCGGCGGGCCGATGGAACAGGCGCTGCGCGATCAGGCGCTGGCCTCGCCCTTCACCGACCATATCGTCTTTGTCGGCCGGGTGCCGCACGACCAGGTCGAACATTATTATGCCCAGGTCGATGTCCTCGCCTATCCGCGCAAGGCGATGCGCCTTACCGATCTGGTGACGCCATTGAAGCCGTTGGAGGCAATGGCACAGGGCCGACTCGTCGCTGCGTCGAGCGTCGGCGGCCATCGCGAACTGATCGAGGATGGCGTGACCGGCACCCTGTTCGCGCCGGACGACCCGGCCGCGATCGCGCAGGCGCTGGCAGGCATGTTCGCGGATCGCGGCTTCTGGGACGAACGCCGCATCGTTGCGCGCGATTTCGTCGAGAGGGAGCGTAACTGGTCGTCAAACATTTTGCGTTATGAGCCTGTTTACCAGCGACTTCTGGGACGGGACTCGACCGCAAAGGCGGCCTGAGGAACGGCGGCGATGCCGAAGTTCACACCGTCCATGCGGGGACTGGCCATCATGGCATTGGTCGCGGCAGGCTGCGGCGCCCTGGTGGTGCTGACCCTGCCGGTCGGCTGGATGGAAATGCTGGTCGCATCGAGCGGCCTGAGCGAGACGATCCCGGCGGCCGGTCCGCCGCTGGGCATGAAGGCAAGATTGCTGCTGGCCGGTTTTGCCGCGTTTATGAGTGTAGGAATTGTGGCCGCGGTGCGGCGAAATGGATCGGATGCGCCGCACAGGCGCTTGAGAATAAGCGGAAGGCGTCATCCAGACGCCCAAGGAGCAAGAAAAATGGGTTTCGCATTTGCAAAGCTGACCGCGCTTGCCCGCGGACGCAATGTGCCCGCTGCTGAAGAGGCCGCGCCCGCGCAGCGCCGCGCCGACGCGCATCCTGATGCGCCGCCCCGTCCTCCGATTTTTGCCAGCCGCGATTTTGGCGGCGCCGATATCTTCGCGCGCCCGGAATCGGGGCGTCGCCGTCTGGTGGTCGATAGCGATTCGGTAGAGCCGGTGGCGGCGACGGTGGTGCGCATGGAGACGCCGGCCGCCTTTGCCATGCCGACCCCGCATGAAGAGGCACCGGTCGAGGATATGGCGATCGCGCCCGCGCCCGCCTTCTCGCGTCCGTTCGACGCCATGCCGACCCTGTCGAGCAATCCGATCCCGCTCGGCCGCGCGCCGTTCGCGCCGCCGGAAGACGCTATATTCGAGCCCTGGGAAGAAGAGGCAGTGGCGGAATTTGCCGCCTTTGACGAAGAGCCGACCGATATCGCACCGGAGCCGATTGTCGAGCAGGCCCCTGCCTTCGTCCCGGAACCGGTGATCGAAGAGTCGATACAGGCGTTCGATCCTGCGCCCGAGCCTGCACCTTTCGTTCCGAGGGCGGAGGCATCGCCCGCCCCGAGCGCGCGCAGCATCGACAACCTGTCGATCACCGAACTGACCGAGCGGCTGGAGCGGGCGCTGGTCCAGCGTGGCCGACCGGCGACCGCGCCGCGCGTCATCGCCGACATGCCGATCGCTTCGGCGGTGCCGGTGCGCGAGGCGGTGTCGGAAGATGTCGAGGATGCGCTGCGTGCCGCGCTCGGCACGCTGCGCACCATGACCGGGCGCCCGCGCTAAACGATCAGGCTACCAGTCGCGGATGGTGAGGGCTGACAGCTCGATCCATTCGCCCTCCGCATCGCCGCGCAGGTCGTCGATCACCATGTCGGCGACGAAATGGCCTGGCAATGTCCATTCCGCTTCCTGCAATTCGCTGGCCAGCGCCTCCCGGCGCGCGCGCAGGCTGCCGCCCGCCACCCGCAACAGGATGACATGGCGGCGCCCCTCGAACAGGGCGCTGGCCCAGGGGCGGCTGACCGCACGCTCGACCGTCGCCGGCTCGCCGATCCGGGCGATCAGTTGAACCAGTAACTGGGCCAGCGGATCGGCCTCGCGCCGTTCTCCTGCTCGATTACGGACCAGATTCGCGCTCGTGCGCAGCATGTCGGCGCTTGTCATTGGCTCACGCTCCTGCGATATTCGTTCATGAAATGTTCTATTCGTCTCTTTACCCGATCGCCCGGATCGCGCCCCATGCGCAGGTCGAAGACCAGGCGCGGATCGCGCACGGCGTCGCGACCGAAACGGGTCGGCGCTATCTGATAGTCTCGCAGGAATTTCTCGATCGTGCGCAGCAGCATGGACGGACCTCTCCTTTGTCGGGTCGATTCGCCCCCTGCGAATCGATAGGCAATTTCCTATCTCATATTCATTTTCCTACTTGTCTAGGAAAATTCCTATCATTATGGATGCAACATGGATGAAGCGCAGGACGCCCGGACTGCCCTCGATCGGCTGATCGTCGAACGCGGGGAAAATTATGCCGATCTGTCGCGGCTGATCGGGCGCAATCCCGCCTATATCCAGCAGTTCATCAAGCGCGGCACGCCGCGCAAGCTGGACGAGGCGGATCGCCGTATCCTGGCGCGCTATTTCGGTGTGGCGGAAACGATGCTGGGCAGTCCGCTGCCAGCCGGCGCACCGATCCCGCGTGTGCGCGGCCTGCCTGCGGTGGTGGCGGTGCCGCGCCTGTCGCTTGGCGCCTCCGCCGGCGCGGGCTCGCTGGATGAGGATGAGCGTACCGCGGGCGTGATGGCGTTCGACGCGCAATGGCTACGGCATCTGGGCGTGCGGCCGCAGCGCGTGTCGATCATCCGGGTCGATGGCGAATCGATGGCGCCCACGCTCAACGATGGCGACGACATCATGGTCGATCATGAGGATGACGCCGATCGCCTGCGTGACGGCGTCTATGTGCTGCGGCTCGACGGCGTGCTGATGGTCAAGCGGGTGGCGATGGGGCCATTGCGCGGCCGGTTCAGCGTATTGAGCGACAATCCCCATTATCCCGACTGGACCGAGATCGATCCGGCGATGGTGGCGATCGTCGGTCGGGTCGTCTGGACAGGCAGGCGGCTGGTCTGAGAAGCCTGGTCCGTCTTTGAAAGGCGCCGTGCCTTTCCTATGTCTAGGAAAACAGGGGAAGGCTGGATCATGAACGATAATGGCGCGGTGATCCGCAAGGCGATCGAATGGCGCGGTGCGTCAATGGCGCTGGCAACCGTCGTATCGACCTGGGGATCGGCGCCGCGCCCGCGTGGCAGCCACATGATCGTGCATCAGGATGGCCGGCTGGAGGGCAGCATATCGGGCGGCTGTGTCGAGACCGATGTGTTGCAGCGCGGGGCCGAGGTGATTGCCGGCCGGCCCGGCCATGTTGCGCATTATGGCGTGGCCGATGGCGATGCGTGGGAGGTTGGCCTGCCGTGCGGCGGCGAGATCAGCGTGCTGGTCCAGCCGGTGGGGGAGGGTGGCTTTGCCCCCGACCTGTTCGACCGGATCGCGTCGGAAAGCGCGCGCGGCCGGGCGCTCACGCTCTCGACCGATCTGGACAGCGGTATCACCCGTGAGGCCGTGGTCGAGGGCCAGTTCCTTAACCGCTATGATCCGCCGCGCCGCCTGCTGATCGTCGGCGCAGTGCAGATCGCCCAGTCGCTTGCCGCGTTGGCGCAGGCTATCGACGTCACACCGGTGGTGATCGATCCGCGCGGCCGCTTCCTGACGGCGGAGCGTTTTCCCGGCATCGAGCTGGACGATCGCTGGCCCGACGCGGCGATCGCCGCGCGCCATCCCGGCGAATCCACCGCTGTCGTGACGCTCAGCCATGACATCAAGATCGATGATCCCGCGCTGATCGCGGCGCTCGCCGCCCCGACCGGCTATGTCGCGGCGCTGGGCTCCCGGCGCAGCCATGCCGCGCGGCTTGAGCGGCTCGCGGCGCAGGGCTTCGGCGCGGATGATCTTGCCCGGATCGACGGGCCGGCGGGGCTCGACATCGGCGCGATCGGCGCGGCGGAAATCGCCCTGTCGATCACCGCCGGCATGGTCGCCGGCTTCAACGCCAAGCGCTGATCAGGCGCAATCGTTCAGCAGCATTTCCCGCCATTCTTGCCGCCATAGCGTGCCTCTTGCCGGTTCCGGAAAAAGGCGGTGCGATCCATCGGCGCATGGCCGGGATGATGGTCGCGCATATGGCGCAGATAGGCGTCATAGTCGGGCTGGCCGACCATCAGATGCGCCATGCGCCGCAATGTCTGCAGGAATTGACTCATGGCGTCGTGACCAGTTGCGCCGGAATCTCGCGCGCGGTCGGCGCGGCGAAACCGCGTGCTGCCAGGCAGGTGCGGATGGTGAACACCAGCAATGCCAGCACCACCGCCAGGAAGATCGCAACCAGCCCGGCATCGACATAATCGTTGAACAGGATCTGGCGCATTTCCGCCATCGACTTGGCCGGCGCCAGCACTTCGCCCTTGTCCAGCGCCGCGCTATATTTGGCGGCATGGGCCAGGAAGCTGACCTTCGCATCGGCGGAGAACAGCTTCAGGAAGCCGGCCGACAGCGTGCAGATCAGCAGCCAGGCGGCCGGCACCATCGTCACCCAGGCGAAGCGGTCGCGCTTCATCCGGAACAGCACGGCCGTCCCCAGCATCAGCGCGATTGCCGCCAGCATCTGGTTGGAAATGCCGAACACCGGCCACAGCGTGTTCACCCCGCCCAGTGGATCGGTGACGCCCTGATAGAGAAAGAAGCCCCAGGCCGCGACGCACAGGCCCGTGGCGATGAAGCCGGGCAACTGGCTCTTGCTGTCCTTGAAGCTCGGCACGGCCAGCGCGATCAGATCCTGCAGCATGAAGCGGCCGGCACGGGTGCCGGCATCGACGGCGGTCAGGATGAACAGCGCCTCGAACAGGATGGCGAAATGATACCAGAAGGCCTTCATCGCCGGGCCGCCGAACACATGGCTGAAGATTTCCGCCATCGCCACGGCCAGCGTCGGCGCGCCACCCGCCCGGCTGATGATCGTATGTTCGCCAACATCCTTGGCCGTCTGGACGATCAGGTCCGGGCTGATCGGGAAGCCCATGGCGGTGACGGCGGCGGACACGCTGGCGGGGTCGGTGCCGATCACGGCGGCCGGGCTGTTCATCGTGAAATAGATGCCGGGGTCCAGGATCGACGCGCCGACCAGCGCCATGATCGCCACGAACGCCTCCATCAGCATCGCGCCATAGCCGATCAGCGGCGCGTCGCTCTCGGTCGCGATCAGCTTGGGCGTGGTGCCGCTGGCGATCAGCGCGTGGAAGCCGGACACCGCACCGCAGGCAATCGTGATGAACAGGAAGGGGAAGAGGCCGCCCGACCAGACCGGCCCGCCGCCCGTGGCGAACTGGGTGACGGCGTGCATCCTGAGCGGCGGCGCCATGATGACGATGCCGATCGCCAGCGCGGCAATCGCCCCGATCTTGAGGAAGGTCGACAGATAATCGCGCGGCGCCAGCAGCAGCCAGACCGGCAGCACCGACGCGACCGCGCCATAGCCGATCAATATCCAGCAGAGCTGCACCGGTGTGAAGGTAAAGATCGGCCCCCAGACCGGCGATTGCGCGATCGCCTGGCCATAGACGATCGCCGCGAGCAGGCCGATCAGGCCCAGGATCGACACTTCGCCGATGCGACCGGGGCGAATCCAGCGCGTATAGGCGCCCATCGCCATGGCCAGCGGCACGGTGGCCGCGACGGTGAACATGCCCCAGGGGCTTTCGGCCAGTGCCTTGACCACGATCAGCGCCAGCACGGCCAGGATGATGACCATGATCATGAAGGCGCCGAACAGCGCGATCGTGCCCGCCACCTGGCCCATTTCCATGCGGATGAGTTCGCCCAGTGACTTGCCGTCGCGGCGCATGGAGATGAACAGGACCATGAAGTCCTGCACCGCGCCGGCCAGCACGACGCCGGCAATGATCCACAGCGTGCCGGGCAGATAGCCCATCTGCGCCGCCAGCACCGGCCCCACCAGCGGCCCCGCGCCGGCGATCGCCGCGAAATGATGGCCGAACAGCACGGTGCGGTCGGTCGCGACATAATCCAGCCCGTCGGCGCGGCGAATCGCCGGGGTGGCGCGCGCCGGATCGAGCCGCATCACCTCGCGGGCGATGAACAGTGCATAATAGCGATAGGCGACCAGGAAACAGCTGACGGCGGCGACCACGATCCACAGCGCATTGACCGTTTCGCCGCGCGAGACCGCGACGACCGCCAGCGATACCGCGCCCACCAGCGCAGTCAG
Organism: Sphingomonas sp. S-NIH.Pt3_0716; assembly: GCF_003950715.1. NCBI lineage: Bacteria > Pseudomonadati > Pseudomonadota > Alphaproteobacteria > Sphingomonadales > Sphingomonadaceae > Sphingomonas > Sphingomonas sp. S-NIH.Pt3_0716. The sequence continues at coordinate 15,473 of NZ_QLJK01000050.1, forward strand.
GATCCATGGAATGTGCCGGGTCATCGCTCTCTCAACGGTTCGGGATAGGGATTGGGCGCCACACTAGGCCGCTCCCCCCGAAAGACAACCGCCTGTCGGGATTAGGGGATTTGCTGCCGGTTATTCGTCAACGGGTTGGAACAGGGCAGGAGGCATCGCATGACCGACCGGAGCAAGGACGTTTCGCGCAGGGGCTTGTTGCAGGCGGCGGCGGTCGTGGGGGCGGCGCTGCCGCTGGCGGCGCGCGCGGCGACAACGGGCAATGCGATGCGCGACCAGTTGCTGCTGGCGCCCGACATCCATTATTTCAACGCCGCCAATATCGGCCCGGCCTTCCGCAGCGCGATCGCCGCGCATGAGCGCGAGACGCAGGCGTTCCAGGCCAACCCCTCGCCCCAGTATCGCACCAGATATCCGGTTGCCGCCGACGCCCTGCGCGCGCGCCTGGGCAAGCGGATGAACGTCAGCGCGCAGGAAATCGCGCTGGTCCGCAACAGCAGCGAGGCGAACACGGTCGCGGTCCGCGGCCTCGCGCTCAAGGCCGGGGACGAGGTGATCCTGACCGACCACAACCACCCCTCGACCCTGGAGACATGGAAGCTGCGCGCCGCGCGCGAGGGGCTGGTGCTCAAGATCCTGCCGGTGCCGGTCTATGCGACCTCGGCCCAGACGGTGGTCGATCTGTTTGCCGCCGCGATTACGCCGCGCACCCGCGCCATCTTCCTGTCGCACATGTCGAACGTCACCGGCATGATCTTCCCGCTGGCGCAGATTGCTGCGCTGACTCGGCCCAAAGGCATCTGGCTGCATGGCGACGGCGCGCAGACCTTCGGCTGGCTGCGGCTCGACCTGCCGGCGCTCGGCGTCGACTCCTATTCGGGCAGCACCCATAAATGGATGATGGGGCCGCTGGAGGGCGGCGTCCTCTATGTCCGGCGCGAAGGCCAGGCACAGCTCCAGCCGATCATGCTCAGCCATGGCTATTGGCTGACCGATGAGAAGAATCTCGATACCGCGCAAAAATATGAGATTCTCGGCCAGCGCGACGATCCCAAGCTGATCGCGATCGACGCGACGCTCGATGCGCTGGATGCGATCGGCGAGGCGGAGGTGGAGCGCCGCGCCTTCGCCATCGGCGACCAGATGCGCGACATGGTGCTGCGCCTGCCCGGCGCGAAGCTGGTCGGCACGACCACCAAGGGGCTGACCGGCCCGGTCATCACCCCGACCTTCGCCGGCAAGGATGTGCTGGCGATCCGCGATCATCTGTGGACCCAGGGCAAGGTGGTGGTCGCCCCGTCCAAGGCCGACGGCAAGCCGACCATCCGCTTCTCCCCCCATATCTACAACAGTGCCGACGAGATCGCCCTGATCGCCGACCTGCTGGCGAAGGCCTGACCGCTATCGTCGGCGGAATGGCCAGTCGATTACCGCCCCGGCCCAGAGTGCCCACCAGATGATCACCGGCTGCAGCGCCAGCCGGGGGCCATGATACCACCAGCTCAGATGCACCCCGCCCAGCGGGATGTCATGCAGGGCATGGTTGAAATTGGCTGGCCAGACGCACAGGGCATAGAGGGCCAGGGCTATCGCGGCGGCGCGGCGCGTGGCCGGGATCATCAGCCCGACGGCGCCGGCCAGTTCCGCGATGCCGGTCAGGGCGACGACGGTTTGCGGCTCCGGCACCCAATGCGGCGTGATTGCCACGAAACCGGCCGGTCGCATCAGATGCGCCGCGCCCGCAATCGCATAGGCCAGTGCCAGCCCGATTCGGACAATGGCGCGCGCGGTAACGGCTACAGCTCCAGCTCGCCTTCATCCTCGCCGTCCCAATAATGGGCGCGTTCGGCATGGACCTTGATCATCACCAGGCCGGGCGTATCTGCACCCTGCGCGAACCAGCGCTCCAGGTCCGGATTCCAATGCGCTTCAAAGGCGCTGCGGTCGCGGATCAGATCGGCGCGGCCCTCGACCGCGATGAACAGGGGGCGCTGTCCCAGCAGGCCGCCCTTGCCGTGGAAGGACAGGCCGACCCGCGGATCGCGCTCGATATCCTTCACCATCAGCGTGTCTTCGGTCGTGAAATAATAGCTGTCGCCGCCATAGGCGACGTCCTGATTGTTGCTCATCGGCCGGGCGCCGATCTGGCCGTCCTCGGTATGGGTGGACAGCATCGCGAAATCGATCTGCTGCATCTTGTCTGCCAGGGTGGCGATGGTCTGCTGGGCCATGGTCGCTCTCCTCTTCTGCCCGGTTCAACGCTGACAGAGCGGATTCGGATGCGTCGGATTCGTCAGGATGAAGAAAAGAACATATAGTGAACATATTCCGATTCGGAGGATGTTCGCCATGCTTGCCCGCACGCCGTCGCTCTATCGCCTGATCGTGGCGCTAAAGCCGCCGACCCGCATCACGCGGCAAATCGACCATTTCGCCGAGACGCTGGCGCCCGATGCCCATCGTATCCTGCCGGCGCACCAGCATATCACGCTGGGGATCACCGACGACTGGCCGGACTATCCCTATGCACTGGTGAAGGCGATGCACCGCAGCTTCACCGGCATCCTGGCTGATCCGTTCGATCTGTCGCTGGATCAGTTGAGCGAGGGCGGCCGGTCGGCCGCGCTGCGGCCGGCGCATGCACTGCCGCCGCTCCGGGAATTGCAGCGCAAGGTGGCGTTGGCGATGAAGCGGGCAGGGGTGGGCGCCCGTCCGGGCTGGAGCTTCAACCCGCACCAGACGCTCTATTATCGCGACGGTCCCCCGGCGACCCAGCGGATCAGCGGCTTTCACTGGCGGGTGGAGGATTTCGTGCTGCTATGCAGCCATGTCGGCCGCACCCATCATGAGCTGCTGGGGCGATGGCCGCTGCGCGGCAGCGGCCAATATAGCCTGTTCTGAACGCGCTCAGCGCTTGCGCACGAACTCCGCGCGCAGCACCAGCCCCTTGATGCCGTCATAGCGGCAGTCGATTTCCTGCGCGTCGCCGGTCAGGCGGATCGACTTGATGAGCGTGCCGCGCTTCAGCGTCTGGCCGGCACCCTTGACCACCAGATCCTTGATCAACGTCACCTGGTCGCCATCGGCCAGCAGATTGCCGACCGAATCGCGCACTTCCACGGCATCGCCGGCATCGGCCCTGGCGGCGGCATCAGCCGCGCTGATCCATTCGCCGCTCGCTTCGTCATAGACATAATCATCGTCGGCCATCGGCTTATCCCTGGCTTACGGATTCGAGCACGGCGGCGCGCAGTTCGGGGATGCCCATGCCCTTCTCGCTCGACGTGGCGATGATCTCGGGATGGGCGGCCGGGCGCTTGCGGATCGCATCGGCGGTGCGCTGCGTCACGGCGACCAGTTCGCTCGCCTTGATCTTGTCGCTCTTGGTCAGGACGATGCGATAGCTGACCGCCGCGCCGTCGAGCATGTCCAGCATGTCGGTGTCGACATCCTTGATGCCATGGCGGCTGTCGATCAGCACCAGCGCACGCTTGAGCGCCGCGCGTCCGCGCAGATAGTCGTTCACCAGGAACCGCCACTTCTTGACCAGATCCTTGGGCGCCTTGGCATAGCCATAGCCCGGCATGTCGACCAGGCGGAAGCGCAGCGGATCGCCGACGTCGAAGAAGTTGAGTTCCTGCGTCCGGCCCGGCGTGTTGGATGTGCGAGCCAAGCCATTGCGGTTGGTCAGCGCGTTCAGCAGCGACGATTTGCCGACATTGGAACGGCCGGCAAAGGCGACCTCGTTCACGGCCATGTCGGGCAGATAGTCGAGCGTCGGCGCGGATTTGAGGAAGCTGATCGGCCCGGAAAACAGCTTGCGGGCTTCCTCGATCAGGGCGGTGTTGTCGTCTTCTGTCATATCGAAAAAATCCCCCCCTTTCGGGGAGGATTTCCTTTTCCTTACTTGGTGGCCGTCGCGGTGTTCAGCACGGGGTGGCGCTTGTACAGCCACCATTGCTGCGCCATCGACAGGCAGTTGTTGGTGATCCAGTAGACCAGCAGGCCGGCGGCGAACGGCGCCATGATGAACATCATCATCCACGGCATGATCGCGAACACCTGCTGCTGCATCGGGTCCATCTGGGCCGGGTTCAGCTTGAACTGCAGCCACATCGAAATGCCCAGCAGCAGCGCCAGCACACCGATCGCCAGGAAGGAGGGCGGGGTGAAGGGCAGCAGGCCGAACAGGTTCAGGATATGCAGCGGGTCGGGTGCGGACAGATCCTTGATCCACAGCACGAAGGGCTGGTGGCGCATTTCGATCGTCAGCTGCAGCACCTTGTAGAGCGCGAAGAAGATCGGGATCTGGATGAAGATGGGCAGGCAGCCGGCCAGCGGATTGACCTTCTCCTGCTTGTACAGCTCCATCATCTTCTGCTGCAGCTGCTGCTTGTCGTCCTTATATTTCTCCTGCAGCGCCTTCATCTTGGGCTGCACCGCGCGCATCGCCGCCATGCTGGCGAACTGGCGCTGGGCGACCGGGAACATCAGGGCGCGGACGCAGAAGGTCAGGCAGATGATGGCGACGCCGAAATTGCCGAGCGTCTCGAACAGCCAGTGCAGCAGCGCGAAGATCGGCTGCTCGAACCAGTAGAACCAGCCCCAGTCGATCGCGCGGTCGAACAGCGGCACGCCGGCACGCTCATAGGCCTGCAGCGTCTTCACTTCCTTGGCGCCGACGAACAGCCGGTTGGTCTGGGTCATCGCCTTGCCAGGGGCCAGCATGACCGGCGCCAGCGCGATGTCGGTCTGGAACTGGGTGCCTGCACCCTTGCGCATCTGGCCGGTGAAGGCGTCCTTCTGGTCGGGGATCAGCGCCGACAGCCAATATTTGTCGGTGAAGCCGATCCAGCCGCCGGTCGACTGGAAGCTCTGGCTGGCCGGACCCTTTTCCAGATCCTTGTAGTTCACGTCATAATTAGCCGCGCCGTTGAACACGCCCATCGGGCCGACATGGATGGTCCAGGTGTCGGGATCGGCCGAGGGGGCGGCACGGCTGACATAGCCATAGGATTTGACCGCGATCGCGCCGGTGCCGCTGTTCGACACCTTCTGCGCGGCGGAGATCATGTAATTTTCGTCGATCGAATAGCGGATCTCGAAATTCTGGCCCGCGCCATTGTTCCAGCTCAGCGTGACCGGGCTGGTGGGGGTCAGTTCGGTGCCGCTGGCGGTCCAGACGGTGTTGGCATCGGGGGTCTTGATGCCCTCGCCCTGCCAGCCGAAGCCGGCGAAATAGGCATCCTTGGTGCCGCTGGGGCTATAGAGGCGGATCGCCGGCGAATCCTTGGCGATGGTTTCCTTGTAGGTCGGCAGCACGATATCATCGATGCGCGCGCCCTTCAGGTTGATCGAGCCTATGATCTTGGGCGTGCGGATGGCGACGCGCGGCGTTTCCTTCAGCACCAGCGCACGATCGCGGATCGCGGTCGACGCGTCCTGCGCCGGCGCCTCGCCCGCCGGGGTCAGCGGGGTGGTCTTGCCGCCCTCGATCTTCGTCGCGGGCGGATTGGCCGCCGGGAAGAAATGTTCGGAGATATAGGGCCAGCCGAACAGGATCGCGGCGGTCAGTAGCACCGCCAGAATGATATTCTTCTTGTCGTCCACGCTATTCGGCTCCGCCGTCTATACTCGTCAATGTCTCAGGGGACCGGGTCATAGCCCGAACCACCCCATGGGTGGCAACGCATTAGCCGCTTGAACCCCAGCCAGCTACCCTTGATCGCACCATATTTGCCGACCGCCTGGATCGCATATTCCGAACAGGAGGGGGCATAGCGACAGGTGGGGGGGAGGATGCGGGACGGACCCAGCTGCCAGGCGCGCGCGATCAGGATCAGCAGCCGGGCAATCATGCCGGCTGGCCGGTCCTCGCGGCAGGGGCCACGGGGGGGGATGCCCCCCTGCTACGGGGCAGGCGGCCCACGGCTTCCGGACGGGTCAAACATATGGCCACACCC
>NZ_QLJK01000051.1:0-18113 GCF_003950715.1 Sphingomonas sp. S-NIH.Pt3_0716
ACACCGACTTCGCGATATCCAGCCCAATCGTGACAATCTCACTCATCGTCCGTCTCCTCGCTCTTCAGCCGAGGCAGTCTGCCTCAGCCGGTGAGCGGGAGCCATCCACTCCATCGTTTAGCGTACCTTCCACGCTATGCCCTCATTTTGTGCGAACGCTTGAGACGCGCTGGTCGACGGTATGCCGTGAAATGCCCAGTTCGTTGGCGATTTCCTTGCTGGTCTTGTGCAGGCACAACTGATCGAGCACCTCGACCTGCTTGTCGGTCAGGCTATCCAGCAATTCACTGGCGTTGTCCGCGTGTGCGTCCCCAAGGCGGCATAGTACGTTCATGGCGTCTATGCTGCGAACCGTAATCAGTTCACCGCGTCAGGGTAGCCGCAAGAGTATGCGCCGTGCGTTGTATGCGATGGATCGCATGGTTTATAAATTGAAGGGATTTCAGGAAGCTGACTACACCGTCAGAAGGTCAATCGCAGAGCAACCGAGGCCCTTGGCAAGCTGTTCGACGACTTCGAGCGTCGGATTGGCCTTAGCCCGTTCAATGAAGGACAGGTGTGACGTGGCGACACCGGAGCGGATGGAAAGCTCTACCTGGGTCATTTTAAGCGCGGCACGGCGCTCTTTGACGTTCGCGGCAAGGTGGGTCGCTAATTCTGAAGCTACCTCGTCTACTTTCAGATATTGCGCCATACGCCGGGATCACAGCCTGCCATCATAATCGCTTGGGAGTAAGAGCTTCGAACCATCTATAACCCATCCCTCGCCGAAAGCGCCATTCACATTGTGATGGCGCCGTTATCACGCAACTGCGCAGGTGCTGGCTGGGTTCTGTCGCAAACTTTGGCCGAGCCTGCGGTTTGCTCTTTGATATAGTGGTTTACGCGGCGAGGCTGTCGAACTGGTCGGCTAAGGACGGATTTCGCCTGTCGTTGGCGGCGATCATCTGGCCCTTGCGGATCATGTGGACGAGTTCGATGCCGCCAAGGATGATGGCAGCGGTACGCTCGGACCTGAAGCCGAGCATCGGACGTATCCGGCGCTTGATGCGGCGATGGTCCGGCTCGATCCGATTGTTCATGTCCTGGCTCTGCAGAACCTTGAGCGCTATTACGCCTTGCTGGACGACGTCCCACTGGCTGCCTAATTTAAGAAAACTGGACCTGCCCATTGGCGGGAGATGTGGACCGTGATTGCGGCCTGAAATTGCTTGCAGGCCGCGCATGAGCGATCAAAGGAACCTATCGCCGACGCCCTGCGCTTGCCTTTGATGGCCATTACCTCGCGTCAGAAGGGTGCATCAGAAGCGCGCGCTCACCACAGTCCAGCTAACGCGGCCTTTCTGGACCGTCTTGCGCCATTCTTCGCGGGCAGTGAGGTGACCGGCGGACCATTGCTCGTCGCCACATTCGTTGCGCTTCTCTGCGTCAACCTGCCCATAAGCGGTGCCTATGAGCGGTTCTGGGACACGCCGCTGGTCTTGTCCTTCGGCGAGGCGAAGGTCAGCCACAGCTTGGCAGAATGGATCGACCATGCGCTCTTGCCGCTGTTCTTCATCGTGATCGGCGTGGACGTGAAGCGGGAACTGACCATCGGCGCTCTCACCAGATGGCGGACGGCCGCTTTCCCGATCGTCGGAGCGCTCGGCGGCCTTATCGTTCCGGTCCTGCTGTTCCTGGCAGTCGCCGACGGAACTGAGGCTGCGCGGGGGTGGGGTATCGTGATCACCATGGACACGGCCTTCGGCCTGTCAGTCATTGCATTATTCTCCGCCCGCCTGTCGGCAGGGGTTCGTGCCCTGTTCCTCGCTTTCGCTGCCATCGACGACATTGGTGGGCTCCTGGCTATTGCTTTTGGCTACTCCGACCACTTCGCATGGGAGGGAGCGGTCTTGGCGGGATTTGCGATCGCGCTCATCATCCTTCTGCGTCGGCTCCACTGGGTGGCTTCCGTCCCCTACGTGCTTCTGGCTGCGCTGGTCTGGATCGGCATCTTCCAGTCGGGCGTGCATGCGACCATCGCAGGCGTGCTCATCGGCTTTCTGGTTCCAGTCCGCCCGCGACTTGATAGGTCTGAATTTGCTGTTTCAGTACAGCACCGGGTAGACCAGTTCCAGGAAGCGCACGAGCGGGCGCGGGTGACTGAGGATGAACATGAGGCTGAGATCGCGCAGGGTCGGGCGGAGGATCGACTGGGATTTCTGCACGAAATGACGGGGGCAACAGACAAGTCGGGTGAGCGTCTCATCCTCACGCTGACGCCTTGGATCAGCTATGTCGTCCTACCCCTGTTCGCGCTTTCGAACATTCGCATAAGGCTATCCATGGATCTTCTCACCACGGCCGCGACTTCGACCCTGGCTCTGGCAATCGTGATTGGATTGACGGTCGGAAAGCCGCTCGGCTTCCTCACGTTCAGCTGGATCGCGGCGCGATGTGGACTGGCGCGGCTGCCCGAGGGCGTCGACTGGCGCATGATAGCGGCGATAGGCTGCCTCGCCGGCATCGGGTTCACTATATCCCTGTTCATCGCAGGGCTCGCCTTTCCCGGAGGCGAGCAGCTGGACAAGGCGTCCCTGGCAGTGCTGGTCTCCTCGATCCTGTCGGGTGCCATAGGCATGATGGCATTGGCAACGATCCCGCCCACCTCGAAGGCATGACGCGATGCGCGTTCTTGTTTCGCAGGTTGGACGCCCTCGCCAGATCGGATCCACCTCAGAACCCTCTAGCCGGCATCTTCCTCGATTGCGCGTCGCACCGCTGATGCCAGCTCCTCGACCGTGAATGGCTTGCCTATGAGATGCACACCCGGGTCGAGGACACCGTTATGCACAACAGCGTTTCGGGTATAGCCGGTCGTGAACAGAATCTTGAGGCCAGGACGCCGCTTGCGTGCCGCGTCCGCAAGCTTGCGGCCATTGACCTCAGGCATGACGACATCAGTGAACATCAGCGTGATCTCCGGGTGCGCGTCGATCAGCGTGAGAGCCGCCGCCGCCCCGTCGGCCTCCAATACGCGATATCCCAGCTCGCTGAGTGCATCGAACGAGAATTGCCGCACACCCGGCTCATCCTCGACCAGGAGGATCAATTCCTGGCTCTCCCCTCGCGGCAATGTTTCGTCCATCGCGACGCCTGCCACTTCCTCGACCGCGCCCAGGAGGCGGGGAAGATACACCTTGACCGTCGTTCCCTCACCAACCTCCGAATAGATTCTCACGTGCCCGCCCGACTGTTTGACGAACCCATAGACCTGGCTGAGGCCAAGGCCGGTGCCTCGCCCGACCTCCTTCGTGGTGAAGAATGGATCGAACGCCCGGGCAACGACCTCCTGAGGCATTCCACTGCCAGTGTCGCTCACCGCGATCATTACATACTCCCCGGCCGGAACACCAATAAGCTCCTCGGCATAGCGCGAATCGAGGTAACAATTGGCGGTTTCGATAATCAGCTTGCCTCCCCCGGCCATGGCATCGCGGGCGTTGACGGCGAGATTGAGAATCACGTTTTCGAGCTGATTAGGATCGGCAAAGGCCCGCCACAGGCCGCCCGCAAGCACCGTTTCAGGCTGAATGTCGGGTAGCGTGTGGCGCAGCATATCGGACATGCCGTCAACCAGCTTGTTTGCGTCGATCGACTCGGGCTTGAGGGGCTGCTGCCGCGAGAATGCGAGCAGGCGCTGGGTGAGCTGAGCCGCCCGGCGCGCGCCATCCATCGCCGAATCGACATAGCGCCGCGCCCTGGGGTCATCATCGCCCAGCCGTCGAGTCAAAAGATCGAGCGAGCCAACAACCACGGCAAGCATATTGTTGAAGTCATGTGCGATACCGCCCGTGAGCTGGCCGACGGACTCCATCTTCTGGCTCTGGCGCAGCGCATCTTCAGCTTTCGTGCGCTCGGCCACTTCCTGCGCGACCCGCAACTCGAGCCGTTCATTGAGTTCGTGCAATAATGCTTCATCAGCCTTGCGGGCAGTCACGTCGATCGCGACGCCGACAACACGGACACAGCGGACATCATCGAAAACGCCCCGCCCTTTAGCTGCGACCCAACGAACGATGCCGTCTTCCTTGCCGACTGTGCGATATTCAACATCATAAAGCGCGCGCTGACCGGGATCGGCGGCCGCCGCGAAGGCCGCGGTCGTCGCATCGAGGTCATCGGGGTGAAGGCCCGCATAGAAGTCCCGCATCGAGACCGGCACGTCCGGCGAAATGCCGAACATGGCTTTGGTCCGCGCCGGCCAGATCAGCACATCCTCGACAAGATCGACGTCCCACAGACCGATATCAGCTGCCTCCGTCGCAAGGCGAAGCCGTTCTTCGCTTGCCGCAAGCGCGGCCTCGGCGGCTTTACGCTCCGTCAGATCAAGCATCGCACCGATCATGCGCATCGGCGCACCATCGTCGCTGCGCAGCACAGTCCCGCGATCGAGCACGAACGCATGGCTCCCGTCAGCCCGACGGAAACGATATTCGTCGGTCCAGTTTGAACCGCCATGATCAATTACGGCATGAATGCTCTCATCTATCCGCGCGCGATCGTCAGGATGAATATGGTCGAGCCACCACTGCGCGCTTGTCTGCTCCTGCACATGACCAAAGCGTGTTCCCAACGCTTCGTTCCAGATGACGTGACCGTCGGCAAACCGCCAATCCCAGATGACGTCGCTTGTCGCACCGATGGCAAGCCGGTAGCGCTCCTCGATCTCCCGATGACTGGCCTCGATCGCCTTGCGCTCGGTGATATCGAGCGACGTGCCGACAAGGCCAACGACCTCGCCGCCCAAATCCCTGAGAGGTGACTTGGTAGACAACCAGATCGCGCGTCGACCATCGGGGAAGTCCACATTTTCTTCGACTTGCTCCGAGCGACCGCTGACCATGATCCGCTGGTCGGTCTCCATGATCGCGGCAGCCTGCTGCTTGTCCTCAAGTAGCTCGAGATCAGTGCGCCCAATATAATCCTGCGGAACTTTGCCGACCAGCTCGCTTGTGCCGTGATTGCCGATCATTAGCCTGCCGTCGCGGTCCTTCGCATAGACGACGCCTGGCATTGCATCGGCGAAGTTCGTTAGCAGCGCCCGAGCGCTGTCGCGCTCTGCCTCCAGCCGACGCCGGTCGCCCACATCGATAAGAACACCCAGAAAGCTTATCGGCGCGCCGCTTTCATCATGAACGACATGCCCTTTCGCCTCGATCCAGAGATACTCACCATCGGCGCGCAATACGCGATATTGATGTGCATAGCGGCCACCTTTGTCGAGCGCGTCTTCGATGGCACGCTGCAGACCGGAGCGATCATCGGGATGGACCGTGGTAACAATCTTCTCGAGTGTGACACCATCGCGTCCCGTCGCAGGATCGAGGCCGAAAGCCTCTGCAAACGCCTCATCAACTGTAAAGCGGTCTGCGGGCACATCACAGAACCAGGTGCCGACGATTGCGCCTGCTGCAAGAGCAAGCTTCAGCCGGTCTCCATCAAGACGCGCGCGTGCGACCATGGCCTGCAATTCGTCGAGCGTAGGTGCGTCACTTTCGATCGGATCCAATGCCTTATGCTCCTGATGCCCTTCACCCTATATATTCTGGCGATGCGCCCTTCCAGACCTGTCAGCAGTGACAACGCCATGCCCACCCATTTTAAGAGCGGCAGGTTTCTCCACATTGGTGAGGTCGATGAGAGATAGAGCCCGCTTCTGCCTTTGAATGTCCATACGACCGCGGCGATCAACATCATGCGGTCGCTCGACCAATTGACATGGAGAGGCTTGGCTGAAGCACCTGCCATGATGGATCAGCTTCTCGCCCATTTTTCCAGCCGGGCCTGATATTCCCTGCGCGCCCGATCGCGATCTGCCTCCAGCTTGGTCACGCGCTTGTCGCCCTCTGCCTGCAGAGTCCGGCGCTCGGCGTCGAGAGCGCGCATCCGGGCGTCTATGTCCGCCAATCCCGCCTTGAGGTTGGCGGACGCCTGGTCGACCGCCTTCCCGGCCGCATCGAGTTTCGCGCGGCTGGGCCGCGGGTTCGTCTTCTTGGGTTTTCGGGCGACAGGCGCAACGGTGGCTTCCGCCTGATCTTCCTTTGCTGCTCTTCTGGTGTTCCTGCGACCGCGATCTGGTGGAGATCGCGTTTCAGCAGCCTCGAAATGGTCACCCGCACTGCCGCGGCTCACCTTGATGACGACGCCGGGTTTGGCGAGCGGCTTCTCCATCAGCTTGGGATCGGTGACCTTTTCGGCGATCCCGCGCGCAAACAGATCTGCCTCCGATCCCCACGCCTTCAGCGCGGCTTTCTGGCTGGGCGCCGCTACATAGGCATCATGGAAGCCGGCGGGGGTACGGAAGACTTTCAGATTCGCCATTATGGGAAAACCACGGTCCGGACGCCTCCGTTCCTGCCCCTGTCCTTCCCTGCCGCTCGTCAGCGAAATCTGTCCGTGGCGCCCATCAACTTTCGGTCGTCTCGCGAGGAACTCGCATTCGCCTGCCCGGCTTGAATGACCAGCTGTCCGGTGGGGGCCGCCACTCCATGGAAGAACGAAGGCCTGACGCTCCAAGGCAAGGCACATCGCCATTCTCACCGCGCCTCTGTCGCGTGCGTCATCAGCAATTCTCGGATACACATGAGAAATCATGTTGGAGATTGATCCTGTTAAGCGCGATTTTTGCCGCGGGCGCTGAAACTACAAACGTCTCGGGAGGCTTTAAGAGCAAAGACAATGTTGAGGAGCAGATATGGCCGATGTGCAAGAAGCCGCCCTTTACCCCGCTTCCCGATCTCATGCACGAACAAGTGATCTGAAGGCCCGGCTTGTCGCCGCCGCTGAATTCTTCAAAAGCCCGACCATGGTCGGCTCATCATTTCCCGCTTCGCATTGGCTGATAAACCGGATGCTGCACGGCATCGACTGGTCTCGTGTGACGACGATGCTGGAATATGGACCGGGGACTGGCGCGTTCACCGCTGCCATTCTCACTCGCCTCCCGTCCCATGCCAGGCTGATCGCCATCGACACCAGCGCGTCTTTCACCGACCATCTGATCTCGGCAATCCCGGACCAACGATTGCACGTCGTGACCGGATCGGCGGCAGATGTGCAGCATATCATGGCCAGTCACGGCCTTTCTAAGGCCGATTGCATCATTTCCGGGCTGCCCTTTTCGACACTCGAGCCAGACGCCGCGACGCAGATCATTGATCGCAGCGCTCAACTCCTGTGCCCACATGGACTCTTCATGGCTTATCAGATGCGGACCGCCGTGCGCCCGCTGCTCGAAGACCGATATGGGTCGGTGCGGGCCGCATATGAATGGCGTAATATACCACCCTGCCACCTGTTCTGGGCATCGGAGCCCAATCAGGCCATGGCGCAGTGAGCGGCCGGCGCGGCTTTCCGCTGCCCGGCTCGCCTCAGAGCCGCTGATTATAGGATGGACCGGTATGCTCGGTAGCGACATTATTGCCGACCGCCTGATCCTGCTCCAGCTCGTCGCCATGCCACAGGTTTCTGCCGACAAATATGACGATGAAAATGGCGATGATGATGCCGACGATAAAGGCGCCGGCTTTTCCCAGCCGGCGCGCGGACGGCTTTTCGTCAGGGGCCATCAACGGGTGCCCTCAAGCAGGATTTCGCCTTCCTCCTCGCCATCCCAATAATGGGCGCGCTTGCCGATCACTTGGATCAGAACAAGTCCGGGGGTCTGGGTGCCCTGCGGCCACCAGCGTTCCAGCCCCTTTGTCCAATGTGCGTCGAATTGAGCCTGATCCCTGATCAAGACGCCCCGCCCCTCGACCGCAACGAAGAAAGGCGGATGGCCGAGCAAGCCAGACTTGCCCTGATAGCTCAGATTGACTGACGGATTGGTCTCGATTTCCGAGACCATCAGCGCAGTTTCGTCAGTGAAGAACCACGCAGTGCCATCATAATCGACTTCGCGGTTGTTGCTCATCGGACGCGATCCGATCGCGCCGTCTGCGGCGTGGGTGGCAAGCATCGCGAAATCGATTTCCTTCATCTTTCGCGACAGATCTTCAAGCGACAATGACATGGCTCTCTCCTTTGCATCCTCAACGCTTGGCAAGGCATATCGGGCCAAGCTGTCTGAAGATGTTATCGGTCCGCCAGCTTGTAGGCCTGGGCAGGAAGCTCTCCGGCGTCCTGATGACTGCTTGTCGACGGCCGGCGGCCGCCACGGACCATTTCCTCGATCCAGGTCAGCAGCAACTGGTTGTAGGCGCGCCGACACCCTTCGTCCCGCAACGAGTGATCAGCGCCTTTGAGGATGCGGTAGCTCAAGGAATTACTGTTGTGGAACGCGGACATGTAGGAGCTGATTGTCGCGTGCGGCACATAGTCGTCTTGCTCTGACTCGACGATCAGCACGTCGCCCGCAAATTGCTCGCAAGCCGCCAGAGCCTTGTCCTCGCGACCCGTGCGGAAGCGAGCCCGATAGGCATTGATAAGATCGCGGTCTAGCATCGCCTTGGGGACATCCCAATGTTCGTCAGGATAGAGAGCAGGGACGCGCAAGGCGAGCCAGTTGACCGGGCGGACGGCAGTGAGGAGCGCGGCGAGATAGCCGCCATAGCTTGTTCCGACGACCGCAATGGCAGATGGATCGACCTGGTCCTGACCGACGAGATAATCATAGGCAGCCACGACGTCGGCAAGACCATGAGAGCGCGTCACCCGGTTGCGCTCTTCGGCGTGCCGGGCATGGCCCCGCAGATCAAAGGTGAAGCAGATACAGCCCAACTGCGCGATCTCTTCGGCCCTAACCATGTCCTGATCGCGCGAACCGCCCCATCCGTGGATGAAGAGAATGCCAGGAACGAGCTTGTCCGGTGACAGGATGGTCGCGTCCAGACTTTCCCCCTCGACGTCAAAACATATCTGGCTGCCCGTCATTCCAGCTCCATTGCATATTTTGTGATCGGTCCCGCGACCGCATCGATACCGCTATAATAGAGGATGCTACCCTCCGGCGCGGCGTCAAGATGACCATAAATTTCCATCGTGGCGCATGTCACCGCTGACAACTCGCGATCGCGTGCAAAGGCTTCGAAGGCCGCTATCTCGGCGCCGCTTGCACCGCCCGCCCGCCAACTTTGCTCAAGAACACCGATGCGCGTTTCCCCGGAAGAATTCATGCCTGCGGCGACGTCATAATTGCGACGAGAGGCCATCAAATCCGGGTAGAATTTCGAGACGGTCGCATCATATGCGATCGCCTTTTCGATCCCCTGCTGCAGATCGTCGGCCAGGCTGAGGCCTGCCAGCTGTTCAAAGCCACCCCTCACCACATGCAGGGTCGAGCCTCCATAGACGGTGGCGCCTTCGTTGTTGGTGGCAAGGCGCTGGGTGCCCCAGTAGGAGATGATCTCTCCAAAAAGGCATGTCATGCCCACACTGTACGTGATGACATTGTCGAGATTCTCCTCGATCACGACGCCGTTACGCGCGATAGCCTCCGCATCGAGCTGCGCGATCGCTTCTTCCAGCTCCCCTGGCGAAGTGACGACGAATTGTCCGAGCCCCGCCGTCGCCTCAACCTCCTTCAGACGGATCGAACCATTGCGAAGCATGTCGAGACTCGCTTCGCGCACAGCATCAACACTGAACGCGGACCAGCCAGTAAGAACATAAGGCGCAAGAGCGGCGCCCAGTTCGGGCAGCCATCCCTCAGGAACTTCGTTACGGCCTGGAAAAACCGGATGCGTGATGACCTTGCTTCCGACGAAGCCATGCGGAACCACGCCGCCGTAAATCTGGCTTTCGTTGCGGATACCGAGTTGGCGCGCCATTTCCAGGTCAATCGTGCCGGTCGGGATGAAGAGCGTGTCCTGCGGATCATTATCCGGCTCGGAGACTGGCGCAGGGGCGTTATCGACGAATGTCGCCCGACCAAGCCGGGCTATCCTTCGCGCAAGCTCGGCTCTTGCGACCCTGTCATGTTCGTTGTTCATGGCCCCGGACCGGGTGGGATAAATTTTCACAAGACGGGTCAGATGCGAACTGGCCATTGAACCTCTCAGATCCTGGAGCAGCTGCCGTCAGGCAGATATTTCAAAAACCCTGCGTCGCAGGTTTATATCCACGTGCCTTACGCACCGAATGCGCGCCGTGGGCCTGGTGTCGCTCCACCGCCGGCAAAGGCCCTCTGCCTTGCGACAGACTGCGTCGACGGGTGGCGGGGACGCTGGATAGAGGCCCATCTTCTCTCGAGAACGCATCGCCTTCTCACTCCCGTGCAACATCGAGCGCCCCTTCGATCTCCCGATCCTGGGGCGACGTCATCGGGACCGTTCCTTCTCCAGACCCGACAGGGCTGGCTTCAACTCCTGTTCGAAGAAATCGATGAAGCCTGCCTGGTCGTCGCCAGGACAGGTCAACACAATATGGTCGAAGCCAGCATCAACATATTTCGAGATCAACTGGACGTGGGTCTGGACATCCGGGCCAGCCGAAACCTTCGAGGCCAGGTCCTCAGGCCGGACATATTGGCTTGCGGCTTCGAAGCCCTGGACGGAAGGAACCTCACTGTTGACCGACCAGTCGAAGGCAGAAAAGCGAAACCTGTCATGAGCTATGTCCAGCCCTTGCTCGGTGCTCGGCGCATAGGCAATGACCGCCTCGGCATATCGGGGGCTCGGGTTGCCGGCCTTCGCTTCATAACTCTTCACGAGATCGCCATCTGGTGCGGTCGTCATGATGCCATCGCCCTTTTCAGCGGCGAGTGTGACGGAGGATGGGCCACTCACGCCCAGGACGACCGGGATAGGCTCGGTCGGAAGATCATAAAGCTGGGCGTGGTCGACAACAAAATGCGTCCCATTCCAGCTGTGAACGCCGCCCTTCCAGAGAAGGCGAAAGATGTCGATCGCCTCACCCAGCATTTCGTGCCGCTCGGGCACCGACGGCCACCGGACGCCTGTGACATGTTCGTTCAGGCGTTCACCCGCGCCGACCGCCAGGGTGAAACGATTGTCACTCATGACCGCAATAGTGGCCGCCGCCTGCGCGACGATGACAGGATGATAGCGCAGGATCGGACAGGTAAGGCCGGTCGCGATGCCAATGCGATCTGTAGCGTGGGCGATGGCGCCAAGGACGCTCCAGGCAAATGGCGCATGGCCCTGTGACTCGAGCCAGGGGTGGAAATGGTCCGAAATGGAGACGAAATCGAACCCCGCTTTCTCTGCGCGGATCGCATTTTCCACGAGCACCTTCGGCCCGTGCTCCTCCGTCATCAGCTTATATCCGAACTTCGGCATGGGCTGTTCCTCGTAGCGCTCGAGATGTTGCAGCCGACCTTGTGCGGGCCGCGGTATCGGTCGGCGCCGCTATCCAACGTCTGCTTTTCGTCATTCTGGATCCTGCTCAGGCGGGGATCAGGTTGACCGCGGTTGGCTTGGCGGCGGGCAGGCCTCCGGCTTTCGCCTGGGCAGTCAATGCTTCTTTGCGTGCAAGCATCAGATCCCGAAGAGCCACTAGGTCGACATCGGTATCGCGACACTGCGCAAACATGCCTTCACCGCGCATTTCTTCCTCATGGACGTGGTGCTTGATCTCTTCGGAGAGAACCTTGACCTTGGCGTCGAAGAATCGGTCCTGCGTCGAGCCAGCCTCGATGTCATTGATCAGCACCTTGGCACCATCATGCTCGACATAGGCCTCTTCAAGCGTGTCAGCCTCGATCTTGCCTTCGAACGCGGGATAGAAAATCTCTTCCTCGATGAGCGTGTGGATTTTGAGCTCGGTGCAAATCTGGTGGGCGATATCGCCCTTCTTCGTTGCTGAAGCGGCTTTCTCATATTGCTCGAAAAGCGCTTCGACCGTGCGATGATCGGCCTTCAGAAGGGCGATGGCATCACTATATTCGGCCTTGGCCATGACAGGTCTCCTCAGTGATTTTATCCGCTAAGGAAGCCGCAAACAGACGATCGGTTCCGGCAGCTGCTTAAACTGATCCATCTCAATAATCTGCATCAGGGACGTACGCTTTGGCCTGCGGTTCATTGGGGAAAATCTCGATGAATGCGGGCCGATCGTCACGCAATTGCCTTGGTGCCGAAAGACAGATTTGCGCGCCGATCGGCGCGACGACGTTACAGAAGGCTGTAAAGGCCGGCGGCCGAGGATCCGATCATCATGGCTGCCAGAAGCACGGCTTCAATCTTGAGAACCAGGGTCGATCCATCACGGTTATTTTGGTCGTTGGGTTTCAAATATCTGCCTTAAAAAATACCCCACCAACGCCGGCCGGGTAGTGTCGTCCTGAATGTCAGAGGAACGAGAAGAACAAGGCTCCTTACGCATTTGTTCCGGATCTTATCGCATCAAGCCCACGAGGGTCGCGAACAACGCCCCGCACAGGATGCCTAGCGCCAGGACAGCATCTACCTCGAAAAACGATGTCGCGCGGGCGGTGGGGTCAGTTTCAGGCAGACGATCCCGGCAGCGGCGCTGATGATCATCTCGCAGGCAATACAATGGCCTCGATGGTCAGGATCATGTCGGGACCGCTGCGCATCAGATATCGATCTCGCGCCGCTCCATCTCGTCCTGGATTGCCGTTTCCTGGGTGGTCAACTCGTCCCGATCCTCGATTCTGTTCCAGACCGTGATCAGTTCCATGTCGGTCATTGCCGCGGCGGCAGCGGCGGCTTTGAGGTGATCATCCATGCTGACGACTCCTTTCAGCAAGCAACCTAGCACTGATCGAGTTGGCGGTCGCGTCCAAATGGAGCGGCGTGGGAACGGCACCGGCGCGACACGGCACCGTTCGCGCAAAGAAAAGACCCTGCCGTTTCTGGCAGGGTCAGTGAACGTTCGATCGTGAAGACAATCGTCGGGTCGCTCGATTGAGATAGCAGTTCGATGAACGGGCGAAATCACTCGAACGGGGTATCATAGCGGGCAGCTATCAAGATCTGCTTCTAATACCTCACATCCAGCAATCCTGTACGACTTCAAAATAACTGATTTTCGCTGCTGAACTGATGTTCGTCAAAGAACATCGCATCGACTGCGATGGCCCTCTACGATGATTCCGACGCCCGCGCGCCAAACCGCCACCAGTTGAAGGCGTGGCTCCTTGGCGATTCAGTCCTTCGCTGCCTACCATCCGCTGTTCGACCTTGCCGGTTTTGAACGTGCCGTCGACCCACCTGTTCAGCGAGGACAGCTATTTCGCCTCGCCTGATCTTTTCTGGGCCGAGCAGCAGAGCGAGGTCGATGCCCGCAAGGCTGCCTATCCGGGCGCTGGCTGGCAGGAGATGGTGATCGTGCCCACCTCCCAATATTTTCATGCAAAATGCAAAACGCAAAAAATTTCGATTGCGTTATCATTTCGTGGAAACAATGATCGATCAATCGGTTATTCCCTGGCAAGTCTCCATGGCTTGCGCGACCCGACTGGCCCTGCATCATCCGGTGCAGGGTTTTTCGACCCTCTCGGTTGACCTCGGCCTGCCTGCAGTGGGTGGCCGGCCGAGGTCGACTCGATGGCTTCAAGCCATTGCCGGGTGGATTCACATTTCGCTGGTAACAGCCAAACTCATCCAGCGGGGCGGCATGGACTGCGCCAATCTGCTGGATGCCCCGCCTGCCTTTTCAGAGTGAAAGCGACCCGCCTGAAGGCAGGCGGGGCAAGAGTTGATTTTTCCAGCCGGGGGCGGACCCTTGATCTGCTCCTAGCAAGGTTCACCCTTGCCACGGCGTGCGCCAGGCGCAGCCTCGCAGTCAATGCCAGCCCATTGCCACAAGCCTCTGCGGGATACGCCGGCGCGCCGCGATCAGCTGTTGACCTTGTCCTTGAGCGCCTTGGCTGGCTGGAACCCTACCTTGCGCGACGCCGGAATCGTCATTGGGTCGCCCGTCCGGGGAATCCTGCCCACCTGGGCCGCGCTCTGATTCACCTTGAACTTGCCGAAGCCTGCGATCGAGACCTCTTCGCCCCGGGCTGCCGCGTCGGAGATCGCGGCCAGTGCCGCGTCGATGATCTTCTTCACATCCGACTTGGTGGCCCTTGCTGGGTAGCGACGGCTTCGATCAGTTCATTTCCGGTCATGGCACCCTCATCTGCTTTGGAAGCACGCTGCTTGCCAAGCATGCCGGCGGCGGTCGAGTGAGGAATATGCTGATTGCGAAACAATCCTGCGCCTCGCTCCTTATTTGCCGGGCCGCACCAATCGCCGCCGATTCCTGCGAACCGCCTTGCGATAATGGGTGACTGATGCGGTCATCATCGCAGGCGGCGAGGTGCCAAGGCTTCCGGTCA
The DNA here is from genome assembly GCF_003950715.1 of Sphingomonas sp. S-NIH.Pt3_0716. Classification (NCBI taxonomy): domain Bacteria; kingdom Pseudomonadati; phylum Pseudomonadota; class Alphaproteobacteria; order Sphingomonadales; family Sphingomonadaceae; genus Sphingomonas; species Sphingomonas sp. S-NIH.Pt3_0716. The sequence continues at coordinate 14,288 of NZ_QLJK01000051.1, forward strand.
TGAACTTCCATTGCAGCAGCGCTGCTGCCTCCACTTTCTCCCTGACCATCAATTGCGGCTCAGCCATGGCCGCCGCATTGCCGGCCATGAGTCGGGGAAGCCGCATGCCGACGACGGAGCAAGCCTCGAGCCCGAGGCTCCAGCAATCGAATGTCAGGGACAGGGATGATGGGGTGCGCATGCCGCTATAAGGCCGCCCGGCCGCTTGGGTTCCCGACATCGGACAAGATCATGGTGAAGGGCAAAGCAGCCTCCCGCCCGCGCTTCTCCCTAGCCGCCAACAGATCTGAACTTTCTTACCGACGAGAATCCCGCTCCGGCACGCATTGGTTGCCAAATGCCGTCATTAGCCTGGATAGAGATCAACCTGATCAGCGTCTGGCAGGACGGCATCGATCAACAGGGATCGATGGCAGCCTGCAGGATCGCGCTCGAAGCAGAGCAGCGCGGTGGGGCGCTCCGCAGCCAGTTCGACCAGTTGCGCTGCCTGAACAATCGCCTCGGGCAGGTCGAGCTGACCCGCATAGAGTTCCGCCAGACGCGCATGCTGCCCCTTGCGCGCCGCTTCGCGACCTGCCGGCGGGGTGCCAAGCGCCTTGAAGCCGGCATATTCGATCCCCGCCTCGCGCAGTCCGGCTGCAAGGATATTCTTCGAAAATCCCGGGCGGCGCGACAGCGGAACGGCCCGCACATCGGCCAGGACTTCAACGCCCGCTCCTCTGAGCGCCTCGATCAGCTGTGCTTGGGTTACTCCCTCATAGCCGATGGTGAAAATCTTCATGAGCGGGACGCCTCGGTCATTGCCTCTATCAGCGTATCAATCGATCCCGGACAGGCGAGTTCCTGATGGGTGGCCGATCCAAAGCGGCCTCACCGCAGGCGAGCATGAAAGATCAGCATTCCTTAATGGAAATCGCCTGATCTTCTCCGACCCATACAAGGCGGCTCACATGCAAGCCTGTATCTGCTGATCATCGACCGGAGATTTCCAGCCTGCTACTGCCCGCCCGGCGCATGCCGGGCGGGCTTTTATCTGATCGCGCCATCATGAATGGCATGGTCGCCCTGCCCTTTCGCTTCTGTCCTCTTCGCTGGAGCGATGACCGGATCAATCTTCCGGCATTTTCAAGCACAGCTTTTTCATTGCCGCGCTCAGAGGAACGGCGGTCAGTCGTCGGGCGTTCGGGCAACACCCAAAGAGGAGGATGTCATGAGAAATCATCTGTGGATGAGTGTCGCACCGATAGCGGCCCTTGCGCTTGGCGCTTGCAGCCCGAAAGCCGAACAAAAGGCCGATAACGCTTTTAACGATACCGGTGCTGCCGTTTCGGGCGCTCTCAATTCCACCGGCAACGCAATCGACAATGCGAAGCAGGCTCTCAGGACGACGCCAACCGGCCAGGAATTCGCGGACGCGGTCGCCAAAAGCGATGCCTTCGAGATAGAAGCCGCCAAGCTGGCAGCGACAAATGCCCAGTCTCCCCAGGTGAAGGCATTTGCCGGGATGATGGTCGCCGCCCACACGGAATCGACCGCAAAGATCAAGGCCGCGGCCAAGGCGGCCAGTCCCGCGATTACGCCCGATGCGACACTGACCAAGGACCAGGCGGAAGATTTGGCGGAGCTGAAGACGCTCAAGGGCGCTGCGTTCGACAAGGAATATATCGATGGCCAGGTCGATGCCCATGAGGATGCCCTCGACCTGATGCGCAAATATGCCGCGGACGGGAACGTCGTCTCGCTCAAGCAGGCAGCGGGCGAGATAGCGCCGGTCGTCGAGAAGCATCTTTCAAGCGCCAGGGCGCTCGACAAGGACTGACGGAACGCCGCCTTCGCCCGCCGCGTTGATCCTGTCTACGAACAATGAGATGACATAGCGACATCGCCTTCATTGCGTAGGCTTCCGGGGGCCCCCGCCAGCATGTCTGTCGGGGGCCTTTTCATGGCCGGAGCGGCCTTGGCTCCTGCTTGCCGACCGACCGCGCTTGTCTGCCTTATCGCAGCGCTTGCCGGGCCCATTGCACAATTGCCGTTACCGGCATCGCACTGGATTGTCGGGCTATCTCCTTGCCCTTCGCGCGACTCCATCACGCGTGCGACATAGGCGATGGGCTCTGTAGGCACCCGCCAGGCTCAAATCTGGCGACGCTCCACGCCGTCCGGTGAAGACAATTGCGCACCGCATCGGGTACTGTGTTCGATCGGGATCAACTTGATGCGATACGCTTGCGCACGGTCTGGCTCGCCCGGAAGGCCAGGACCCGGCGGGACGTGATAGGCGCCTCGGCCCCGGTCTTGGGATTGCGGCCGACGCGCGCATTCTTATCACGCAGGAGGAAGGTACCGAAACCCGATATTTTGACATTCTCGCCGCGCTCCAGTGCGCTCGAAAGATGCTCCAATATCGCTTCGACCAATGCCGCCGCCTCTGCGCGGGACAAGCCGACATGATGATTAATGCTCTCTGCCAGATCAGCGCGGGTCAGTGTCCCAATGTCGGTCATCGCCATTCCCCCTCGTTGCCCCCCGTCCATCGGACAAAGTACCGCATCCAGATGTGTTTGAGATCGAGCAATTTAACAATCAACTCAAGCAAATAGATCCACTCATTTCGATATCGTTCCAGACTGGAACGCGCCACCGACGGAAAGGAACGGGGGTTAGGCACGGCCATCGCCGCTCGAGCCAGGCAGATTTTTTTCCAGGCCGCTTCCTCCGCATTTTCTTGAGAGGGTGATATGACCGGAAATGCGTTTGCCGAAACCGTCGCTGCCCAGCAGGGCGCGACCAAGGCCGAGGTGAAGAAGATCATCGACGCAGCGCTCTCCGCCATTGCCGATGCAACGGCGCGCGACGAGGAAGTCGGGATTGCGGGTTTCGGCGAGTTCAAGGTGAAGCAGAGCGCGGCCCGCGAACGCAGGCCGACCGCCTAGGTTAGATTGCCCCACCTGCGCTGGATCTCGGGCTCGTAGACGCGGGCAGTCCAGTCGTCGGGACCGGGATGAGCTAGCCCATGCAGATTTCCGCCAAATGGCCAGCCCCCCTTACGCGCCTCTCCGAGCCGAGTTCGCGGAAATCCACCCTGCGCTGGCCGCTGCCGCTATTGCCGAGCAGGTAGACACCGTTGGCCTCGACGCGGTTGAGGTCCGGTTCAACGCCGCGGGTCGATACGGCAACACCTTCGCCAGACTCCCTATGCATGCAGCACCGCGCGGCTTCCAGGTTGAAGGCCCCCCGTCGATCATAACCTGCGACGTTTCTTCGATCGAATTCGCAATCCGAGGCCAACTGCTTGCGCCTCCGCCCGCTTCTTGACCGCATAATCGGGGGGAACCCGTGGGTAAGCCGAAGACCCGCGTGCTCATCCATTCCGACCAGGGCTCGCAGTTCAGCAGCATGGACTAGACTGCATTCATCAGGGCTCACAATCTGGAACACTCCATGAGCCGCCGGGGAAACTGCCATGATAATGCTGTCGCCGAGAGCTTCTTCTCTTCGCTCACGCGCGAGCGCATCCGGCGACGCACCTATAAAACACGCGAAGAGGCCCGGCAGGACGTGTTCGATTATATCGAGATGTTCTACAACCCGATCCGTAAGCATGTTAGGAACGGGATGCTGTCGCCCGTCGAGTTCGAACGACAGCAGGCTTGGATGGCTCAAGGCGTCTAGAAAACTCTTATGTTCGATTTCAAGAGCCTTCGACATGATGAGGTCCTTTCCGCCTTAGATGACGAAGTCAAAGGTGTGGAGCTGATGTGCAGAGTAGGGAGCAGGGCTTTCGACGACGGTTGGCATACTCTTATGCGCGGGTTGGCTACGACGA
>NZ_QLJK01000052.1:0-16014 GCF_003950715.1 Sphingomonas sp. S-NIH.Pt3_0716
AACGGCGCGGTCGCCCAGCAAAGGAAAAGCTCGATCTTCATCACGGCTGATCACCGAAAAAAAACTCCCGCCAAACTAGGGAATTTTAGATGCCCACTTTTGCGGAATCTTCGGTGCCCGTTGACAGTGAGCGGTGTGCTGCCCGATGATACGGAAAAATCGGTAGATTTGTAACCGATCGCGAGCGACCGCCGTAAGACCGGAATGAGGATGGCCACGAGCGAAGCTGAGCTCAAAGCGCTGATGATCGGCAGCCTGAACGGCGATGCGCTGGCGCATGGCCTGTTGCTGCGCGCGCTCGTGCCCCTTCTCCAAACATTCTACCGTCGCCGCATGGCTGATGCCGACGTCGACGATCTCGTACAGGACACCTTGATCGCCGTGCATACCCGCCGCGAGACATTCGACAGGGAGCGCCCCTTCACTGCGTGGCTCTATGCGATCGCGCGCTATCGGGCGATCGACCACTACCGGCGCCGTCGGCAGACGGTGGCGATCGAGGACGTAGAGTCCATTCTGGTGGCTGAAGGCTTTGAAGATGCCACCAACGCCCGCATGGACGTCGACAATCTCCTCCAGACGCTCTCCCCCAAGCAGGCCCGCGCGATCCGCGACACGCATGTCGACGGCAAGAGCGTTGCGGAGGCCGCTGCCGGCGCCGGAATCGGAGAGTCGGACGTGAAGGTCTCGGTGCACCGCGGCCTGAAGGCGCTCAGCGCCCGGATCAAAGGCTCATCACGATGAACACCGAACAGCTCATCCAGTCGCTCAGCCGGGACGTACGCCGCGTACCGCGTCACGCCGTTGTGAAGCGGATCGGCTTGGGCATCGCAGTCGGTTGCTTCGCTGCCATGCTGCTGGTCACGGTGACGCTCGGCATCCGTCCGGACCTGCGCATCGCGATGCACGGCTTCTCCTTTTGGATGAAATGGAACTACACGATGTCGCTCGGACTGGGCGCGATCTACGGGATCACGCGGCTAGCGCGGCCCGCGCCCGGATCGCTCAGTGGTCTGTGGTTTCTCGCGGCACCGGTGTTGGTCCTGGCAGGTATCGGGGTTGGCGAGCTCGCCCGCACGCCCTCATCGCACTGGCTGGCGATGTGGCTCGGCCGGAGCTGGATGGTGTGCCCATGGTTTGTACTGGCGCTGGCGGCGCCAATCTTCGCCGGACTGCTCTGGTCGTTCCGGAAGCTTGCGCCAACGCACCTGCGGGCCGCTGGCGCGGTTGCCGGTCTCGGCGCGGGCGCCTGGGCCGCGACGATCTACTGCCTGCATTGCCCGGAGGTGTCGGCAATCTTCGTGCTCACCTGGTACAGTCTGGGGATCTTACTGGCAGCAGGGATTGGGGCGCTACTGGGCCCACGGCTGCTACGCTGGTAGCCGCAGCTCACGGTCGCCGGTGCCGATTGCGTGGGCGACCTTGCCGATCGACAGCCCGGCGACGCCGCGAGGCAAGCCGGGCTGTCGCGAGTAAGGTTTTGCCCGGAGTTTAGCTCTGGAGCTGACGGTCCGTTGAATTCCCAACCTAAGTTGGTCTTCGCTACCTCAGCACCTCGTTGAACTCGATCACGTTGAGATCGGGGTCGCGGATGAAGCATGTGATGCGCCGATCATGCCCGAGCCTGATCGGTCCTTCGCTGATCCAGATTCCCCCCTGCTCAAGCCATCGGACGAGCTCGTCCATGCTGTCGATGACGAACGCTGCGTGCGTGTAACCGGGCCGCTTCACGGCAACGTCGAGCAGGACGTTGCCTTCACCGGCGGGTTCGCCGTTGTAGATGAGATGGATGCGCAGGCCGGTCGGATGCACCAGGCCGAGTGCCGAGACTTCAGGTGCATCCTCGTCAGGATCGGGGACAAAGCCCAGCTTGGCGTAGAAACGCTCCGCGACCTCAAGATTGGAGACGCGGATGCCGATATGGTCGAGTCGTAGGTTGTCGAAGTTCATGGGACCGGTCCTGATGCTGTCGGGGGTCGAGGCTCAGAGGATCGCCTCGAGCCCCGCCGCGGTTCGACGGAACGGGACGAAGCCGGGCAGGGTCTCAATCCGGCGCAGCCAACTGCCCACGGCGGTATAGACTGACGTGTTTACGTTCCCCTCGGGCGCGCGCTCGATATAGCTGTAGAGCGCGACATCGGCGATCGTTGGCTCGTCCGTGCCGGCGATCCAGCGGTTCCACTCCAAGACCTGGTCGATGACGCCGAGTGCATCATGGGCACGGCCGATCACCTCCAGAGGATCGAAGGGAGCATTGAACACGGTGATGAGGCGAGCGGCGCAGGCGCCATAAGCGATCTTTCCGGCCGCGACCGATAGCCAGCGTTGAACCTTGGCCTCCTCGATCGGATCGGTCGGAAGCCAGTGGGAAGGACCGATTTTCCTCGCGATGTAGACGAGAATAGCGTTTGAATCCGGAATGATGACCCCATCATCATCGAGGATGGGGATCTCGCCAAAGGCGTTGAGCGCGAGGAACTCGGGCGTCTTGTGCTGCTGCGCGGCCAGATCGACCTCGACCAGCTCGTGGTTGACCCCGGCCAACGACAGAAACAGGTGAGCGCGGTGCGCGTGCCCCGACAGCGGGTGGTAATAGAGCTTCATTCAAAGTCTCCTGGGGGAGCGTGTCTCAGCGCCCGCGGAGCGTGCGCGCGAGAAAGGCACGTATCGAGGCGCGGGTCTTATCCGGCTGCATCTTGCTCTCGGCCTCAGATTGCCGCAAACCACTGGTAATCGGCCGAATCCTCCCAGTAGCCGCCCTTGCCCGCGCCGATCCTGGCGAGGCTGTCGACCGCCTCGACGCGCATGACGTATTTGGCCTGCTTGTAGCCGAGCTGGCGCTCGACCCTGAGGCGCAGCGGCGCGCCGTGGCCGACGCTCAGAAGCTGGTCGTTCATGCCCCAGGCGAGAATCGTCTGGGGGTGGTAGGCGTCGATCAGGTCGATGCTCTCGTAATAGGGGGCGCCGTCGAAATCATCGGCACAGTGGAACACGACATAGCGGGCGGACGGCAGCACGCCGGCTGCGTCGAGCGCCAGCTTGAGCGGCAGACCGGTCCATTTGCCGATCGCGCTCCAACCCTCGACACAATCGTGGCGGGTGATCTGCGTGCGGGCGGGCATCGCCCTGATTTGCGCCAGCGAGAGTTTCTGTGGACGCCGGACCAGGCCGTCGAGCTCCAGACGCCAATCCGCAAACCTAGCGGCGGCGTGAGCCTGATAGGCGTCGCTCGCCGGCATGGTGTTGCCGTTGGTGCGGAACACCGGCGACATATCAGAGGCGGCGAACTCGCGAGCTAGCGCGGTGCGGTCGGTGACGAGCCGCTGCGCGCGCATGGTCAGGCCTTCCCCGAGGCCGAGCACGTCCTGCACCTTGGGCGAGGCCGCGATCCGGTCGCAGCCGGAGAGCAGAAGACCGCCCGCGCCGGCGCCGAGCGAGCCGATGAGGCGACGTCGTGTCAGCAGCGTCATTGGTCGCGCTCCTTAGGTAGGCGATACCAGCCGGTGATGATCGAACGCAGCTCGTTGATAGGGCCGGCGAGGAGCACCATCAGCAGGTGGACGACGATGAAGCCGGCGAGCAGCGCCGCGCAGATGAAGTGGATCGAGCGCGCCGACTGACGGCCGCCGAACAGGTCCAGCAGCCACGGCCAAGCCGCGTCGATCCCGGGTGACATGGTGAGCCCGGTCAGCACCATGATGGGCAGCAGGCCGAAGATCACGCCGACATAGCTCAGCTTCTGGAGCACGTTGTAGCGCCGCGCCGCCTCGCCCGTGTGGAAGCGCAGACGCGCATGGTCCTTGACGTCCTGCCACAGGCTGCGTGGCCTGAGTTCCTCCGCGGTCGGCGCGAGATCGCGCTGGACGTGCCGTGAGATGAAGCCCCAGAGCCAGAACAGCAGGCCCGGCACCACGAGGAGCCAGGCGAAGAAGAAGTGCCACTGGCGCGCCGCGGCAAGGTTGTAGCCCGACGGGATCGTCACGAGCGGCGGAAAGGCACGCTCCTCGCCGCCGGCAAGCCCCAGCACGCCGGTGGTGGGAATGGTGACGGGGCCGACGCGCAGGTAGCCGCGCTCGCCGTCGCTGCCGATCTCCAGCCACGGCGTTTCATGGTTCGCGCCGTACTGGCCCCAGTAGAGGTGGGGATGCGCGTTGAAGATCATCATCCCGCTCATCAGCAGCACGATCACAGCGAGCGCATTAAGCCAGTGCCAGGCGCGGACGGGGCGGCGCTGGCGATAGATGAGGTCACCACCTACGCGGAGGCGGTCAATCGGTTGGGTAGCCATCGGGTCGCTCCGAAGGGGAGGGGCGTCGGCATAGGCACGACGCCCCCGAACGCCGATCAGTGGCCGGCGCTCATCATCGCATCGCCGTGCTTCATCTTGTCGGCATGCGCCTTCTTCGCCTTGCCGCGCTTCATCGCGCCATCGTTCTTCATCGCGCCGGTCGACGTCTTGCCCGAGGCCATATGGTCCTGAGCGGCCATCTGGTCGTGTGACGCCATCTTGTCGTGGGAGGCCATCTTGTCATGCGAGGCCATCGCGTCTTGGGCGAAGGCCGGCGCCGCGGCGCCAATCGCGAGGGCGGACAGGGCGATCATCATTGTCTTGCGCATGGGATAATCCTTGAATGGGTGAGCGTCGGGACGACCGAACCGCGGCGACGCTTCCGGCGGTTCGGTAGACGCGACCTGGCACCCGTTCGGGGGTTGGGGGCTGCAGCGGGCGGCAGGCCGCGTCTTATTGCCCATCCGCAGCTCCCGCCCGGTCGGTTACATCGGGTCAGGATTTTGTAACGGCGCCACTGCTGTAACCGCCGCGCCGAGCCCTCCGTAGGTCCTTGGGCTGGCATCGGCCCGGCGGGCGCTCATCGTCCAACTCGGCCGCGCACGCATCGTTGAACGAACACGAGGATCGCGACATGCACGACATGGGTAAGCTCAAGAACCTGAAAAAGCTCGACGCGGGCGCTCCCGACGCGATGAAGGCGTTCTGGGAGTTTGATAAGGCCGTGTTCAAGGAGGGCGAGATCTCCGCCCTCAACAAGCAGCTCATGGCGGTGGCAGTCGCGCTCACGACGCAGTGCGCCTACTGTATCGAGATCCACACCAAGCAAGCGCGCGAAGCCGGCGCCACCGACGCACAACTTGCGGAAGCGACGACCGTTGCCGCGGCGATCCGAGCTGGCGGGGCGATGACCCACGGAACGCACCTCTTCTGAGCCGATCCGGCGGCATCGACACGAAATGGGCCGGCCCGCTTTGACGGACCGGCCCATGGTCGCACCAGCGACACGAGAACCCTAACCGGCGGGGCGGGCGACGGGCCGCGAGTTCATCCCGCTTGCAACCGTATCGCCACGCTTGGCCCTGAGACGCGCATCCACCGAAAGGGGGCCGGCTCCGCCGATGCACAGTGCGATCAAGCCGGCGATGTAGAGCAGATCGGTCTCGTAGCCCGGCTGACCGAAATGCGCACCGCTCGCGTCATAGGACATCAGCTTGATCGAGCTGAAGCCGTTCGGCAGGTGGACGGTGAAGATCGCGACCAGCAGCACCACTATCATCGGCACCGTGATGAGCGGCACCAGTGCGCCGACGATGATCATCAGACCATCGTCGGTAACGACCGGCAGCAGCTTAACGCAGCGATCGCAAGAGCCCGGCGCTCGGGCGGTCCGCAAATCACGCTGGCGGGCGGTAGGATCTCGATCGGGGCGGCAGGCAGCACCAAGCCGTCGACGGTATGGCTCGTTCGGTACGACCCCCGCGTCAACAACGTGCCGATCCGCGCCGGCGAGAATGGCGGACGCACGCTGCCCCATCGCAACATCGTTCGCCAGCTTCAGGCGGTCGGCACCTGGTCGGGCAAGGTCGCCAGCTTCCCCGTGCCGGCCAGCCCCAGCCCGGTCTACCGCACGGCCGTTCTCGTCCAGGCCGGCAAAGGCGGTCCGATCGTGGCGGCCGCGAGGCTGTGAGTTCCCTCGGCGTTATGTAGGCGGGTCGGACCATGTGGATGCAGTCGCGTCAAACGGGCTGCATTCGGGACGAAGTCGAACGCCGTGACCTAAGGAGCCTCACATATGGAACTCTGGTATGCGCCAACCTCGCCCTTCGCGCGAAAGGTGCGCGTAGCGGCGCACGAGCTCGGCCTTTCGGGCGAACTGACGCTGGTGCAGGTCAACCCATGGACCGAGGAACGTTTGCGGACGATCAATCCGCTCTCCAAGGTGCCGACGCTCGTGCTCGAGGACGGGACCGTGCTCTTCGAGTCCACTGTCATCTGCGAATACCTGGACACTCTAGGCGGGCGACACCTCTACCCCGCCGACGGGCCTGAACGATGGCGAACGCTCCTGCTTCAAGGGATGGCTGACGGAGCGATGACCGCGATGGGACGGCTCTTCGCCGAAGAGCGCAACTCGCCGGATCGGCCCCCAACCGCGATGCAGGAACGTTTTCACGCCGCACGCGAGGCTACCCTGGACCGGCTGGAAAGTGAGCGGCTGCGGGCCGATCCGCTGATCGGAGAGATCGGGGTCGCAGTCTTCCTCGGCTACCTCGACTTTCGCTGGCCCGATCGCGATTGGCGAAGCGGAAGACCCACGCTCACGCGATGGTTCGAACGCTTCGAGGAACGCCCATCGATGACGAGCACGAAACATAGCCTTCTTCAGGGTTCTATGTAGATCGTTCACACCACCTGGCTGGGTCTGATGGTGAGACTTAGCTAGATGACGTACGATTCTGAGGTGTGCCACGTGGCACACCTTTGCGTCTCATTCTGGCGGGATCGTCAGCGCCTCTTGGCACCGCAGCCGTCTTGAGCAATCAACGCTCATCAAGGCGGAGCAAGTGAGACGTGACAAGCATTCGGATTCTACACCGCGATCCCGCCGGCAAGGTGTTCGATGGCGGCGTCGAATTTGGCCTCGAACAGTTCGCCGGCCAGGTGCCGATGGTCGGCGACACGATCCTCGATCCCGGCGTGCTGCAGGGGCAGGACCGGCACATGCCGCAAAACCGGTCGATCTGGACCGTGGTTGGCCGGGTGTTCAATCCTCGCGATCGGGAAGACACGGTGGCGTTGATCGTCGAGTCTCGCGACGGCAACCTCGCCGACGAAGCCTTCGCCTGAATAGGAAGGCGAGGGGGAGGCCGTAGGAGCTCCCCGTTGGCTTATCCTCGGTTGATACGCCAGGAGTGTAGCCTGAGCGGTTCCTATATGGGGATGTCCTATACTTTGTAGGCCCCCAGCGGCTCCCGCCTCCTGGGCGCGTCGGCCCGGGGAGTGGGCGGCCTCAGCGCCCGGGGAGGGCGCCCCCAGCGCCGCCCCCTCAAACTTGAAGGATGCTTGCGCGAAGCTCATATCCGCAGTCAAGAAAGGATTAGACCTATGGCTGCGAAGAAGCAAACAGACAGCAGCGCCGATCTTCGGACGAATGAGAAGAAGTGGACCAAGCCGCTGATGGATGCGGGTTGGACGGCGTTGCCGAGCGTCATTATCGAAAACCAGCGCCAGCTCGGCCTCGAACCGCTCGACCTCAACATCGTCGTGTATCTGGCGAGCAAGTGGTGGACGGCGGAGGGCAAGCCCTTCCCGTCGAAGTCCACGATGGCGAAGGCGATGAACGTGCACCCGCGCACGATCCAGAAGCATATCGCTGGGCTGGAAGGGGCGGGCTATATCCGCCGCGAGGAGCGGCGGACAGAGACGGGTAGCCGGACCAACATCTATCACCTCGATGGCCTGATCGAGGCGGCGGCGCCGTTCGCGGCGGAGAAGCTGGCGGAGATGAAGGACAAGTCGGAACTGGCGAAGCGTCGCGAGAACCGGCGCGGTGCCCCCAAGCTGCGCTTGGTGGAGAAGGATGACGACGCGTGAACGCGCATGTCCAGGAAGCGCCGCCGAGGGTGCCGCCTAAGGTCACGGCTGCGCCGAGCATTCGTCAGCTCTATTGGTGCGACTTCCCCCAGGACGCGCAGCTTCCCGAGTTCTGGAAGCGGCGTCCTGTCGTGATCCTGTCGTTCAAGAACACGCTGCACGGCGCGGTGACGGTGATCCCATGCTCGACGCAGGCGCAGCCGGGCAACAAATGGGCATTCCCGCTGCAGACGACGATCGACGGGCGCGCCGCGTTCGCGATCTGCGACAAGCCTACAACGGTTGCGGTTAGCCGCTTGACGCCAGATAAGGGCGGCATCGTGCGGATGCCTGTCGCCGAGTTCGACGACATGCTGCGCCTGGTGCTGGCATGGCTGCCGGTCCCGGCGGCGTTACCCGCACCGGCACCCGCGCCGCCGGCGCCTGCCGGCCCCGCGGCGTAGGGGCCGCCGGGGCGATTCAAATTTTAGTTGAATCCTAAGAGATCGGTTTCTACATGGGGAGCACGCGCGGCCTCCCCCTGGGGAGTGTCCGTTTCCCGCGAGGGAACTAAACGGTCGGGGCCGCCTCAAAAGGGCGGCCCTTGGCTTATCTGGTCATTGCTGACAGATTACGCTGAAAGCTCGCCTTCCTGGCGGGTGACTGCATCTACGTTCCCGTCCATCGGCGCCGCGTAGAACGCGGCCGGGGTGGATAGCATGACGAGGCAACTTACCAGGGGATCGGTGTGGAATCGGTGGGATCCGCATATCCACACACCAGGCACGATCCTGTCGGATCATTACCCTGCTGCTGACGGGTGGGAGCAATTCCTAGACCGCGTCGAGACGTCCGAACCACGGGTTCGAGCACTAGGTATCACCGACTATTTCAGCACAGCTACCTACGAACAGGTGCTGACGCATAAAGCGGCAGGGCGGCTGCGGGACGTCGATCTGATCTTCCCTAATGTCGAACTGCGACTTGGCGTCGGCACCGACAGGGGTTCGCCGGTCAACATCCATCTTCTCGTCTCGCCCGACGACAAGGATCATCTGCCCCGGCTGCACGCTTTCCTGTCGGACCTTAGGTTCGAAGCCAAGGGCGAGCGCTATCGGTGCACCCCGGCAGATATCATGCGACTGGGCCGGGCCCATGACGCGGAAGCGACCAGCGACGAGCGTGCGCTGGAGGTTGGCACCAACCAGTTCAAGGTCGACCTTGCCAACCTTCGGGAGGCGATGAAGGCGAGCGACTGGGCGCGGGCAAATATCCTGATCGCCGTCGCTGCCAGCAGCAAGGACGGCACCGCCGGGCTACAAGGCGATGCGTCGCTCGAACGCCTGCGTCGTGAGATCGAGCGCGCGTCGCACATAATCTTCTCGAGCAGGCCGGCGGATCGCCAGTTCTGGCTCGGCCAAGGGCCGGTGACGCGCGATGTCCTGGTGTCCGAATATGGCGGCATCAAGCCATGCTTGCACGGCAGCGACGCGCACCGGCCCGAAAAGGTCGCAGCACCAGCGCAGGACCGACGGTGTTGGCTTAAGGGGCGGGTGACGTTCGAGACGCTGCGCCAGGCTTGTCTCGAACCCGAAATGCGCGTGTTCGTGGGGACGGCTGCGCCGCCTGCGGCGCAGCCGTCGCAGGTGATGACCCAGGTTGAGGTCAGCGGCGCACCGTTCATGCTCGACGCGAAGGTGCCGCTCAATCCCGGGCTGATCGGGATCATAGGCGCGCGCGGATCGGGCAAGACCGCCCTTGCCGATCTGATCGCGGCAGCGGGCTCGGCCTTGATGGTCAAGGGCAACAAGCTCTCCTTCCTATATCGTGCCCGCGAGCATCTGGCCGGGGCGCGAGTGGATTTGAGCTGGGATGACGGCACAGGCTGCGGTGAATCCATCACCAGCCTCATGGAGATGGAAAGCGAGAGCGACGATCCGCAGGTGCGCTACCTTTCGCAGCAGTTCGTCGACCGTCTGTGTTCGGCTGAGGGCCTTACCGACGAATTGCTGGTCGAGATCCAGCGCGTGATCTTCCTCGCGCATCCGACCGAAGAGCGGCTTGGTGCGACCGACTTTCTGCAGCTCCTCGATCTGCGCGCCGAAAGCGCGCGCACGGCGCGCAGCCAGGCCGAGAGCGAGCTGAGCGACCTGTCGGCCGAGTTTGTAACCGAACGGGAGAAGGAAGCGAGCGTCGGACCGCTGCGCAACAAGCTGACCGCGCTGACCGGCGCAATCACGAAGGCGCAGTCCGATCGAACGAAGCTGGTGGGCAAGAGTGGGGGCGATCAGGCCCGGCTCGACAGCTACAGCGTCGTCGCGGGGGTGTTGCAGCAGCGCCGATCCGAGCATGAACAGCTCGAACGACGCCGCAACGCGCTCGATACGCTAGCGCGCGAGGTAGCGTTGGCGCGGTCACGGACCTTTCCCGACATGCTCCGCCAACTGCGCCAGCGTCATCAGGACACGCAACTTCCCGATGCGCTGTGGCCGCGCTTCGCTCTGCAATTCGCCGGTGATGTCGATGACGCGATCGTAGGCGAGCGCGCTGCCGTGGTGGCAGCGTTGGCGACGCTCGCTGGCGTGCCAATCGAGCCGCCTGTTGGGGAAACGCCTCCCGCGACCTCGTACCTCCCTCAAGGTGCGCAGCTCGCATCGCTGTCGATTGCAGTCTTGGCGGCTGAAGCACGACGGTTGGAAGCGCTGATTGGGGTCGATCGCGAGGCCGCGAAGGCTTTGGCGGCGCTGAACAGCAAGATCGCAGCCGATGAGGCGCAAGCCGCGAATCTACGCCGCCAGATTGAGGCGGCCGAACAAGCACCGGCGCGGCTCGTCGCGATCCGCAGCGAACGGCGCGACGCTTACACCCGTGTGTTCGATGCACTGGTCGCGGAACAAGCGGAACTTACGAGCCTTTACGCGCCGCTCGCGAGCCGGATCGAAGCGGAAAGCGGCTCGGCCCGAATGCTGTCGTTTGATGTTCGCCGACGCGTCGATGTCAGCGCGTGGGCGAGGAAAGGCGAAGCGCTGCTCGATCTGCGCTATGGCTCCACGCTGAAGAAGGGCTCACTAGCTGACATCGCCAAGGCATCGCTCGCGCCGGCATGGGCTTCGGGCAGCGCGGAACAGGCATCGGCTGCTCTTCAGCAATTCCGGGAAACCTACGACGCCGCGATCGTCGAGTGCTGCCCCTATGATAAAAATGATCCCGCGCAAGCGGCGAAGCTGCGGCAATGGGCCGGCAATATCTCCGCCTGGCTTTACGGCACCAGCCATATCCAGATCGCCTACGGCGTCCAGTATGACGGCACGGATGTCGAGCGGCTGTCACCGGGCACGCGCGGTATCGTTCTCCTGCTGCTTTATCTGGCGATCGACACTGACGACAATCGTCCTCTCATCATCGATCAGCCGGAAGAAAATCTCGATCCGCGCTCGATCTTCGTCGAACTGGTCGAACGCTTCCGATCGGCCAAGCAACGCCGACAGATCATCATCGTGACCCACAATGCTAACCTCATCGTCAACACCGATGCCGATCAGGTGATCGTGGCGACGTGCGGCCCGCACCGTCCCGGTCAGCTCCCAGAAATCAGCTATCTTTCGGGCGGACTGGAGGACCCCGCTGTTCGCGAGAGCGTGTGCAGCATCCTCGAAGGCGGCGAGGAGGCATTCCGCGAGCGCGCAAAGCGGTTGCGCGTCACGCTTTAATCTCGGCAGGGGGGTGTGCCACGTGGCACACCCGCTTCACAGCCATCGCCCTTGAAGGACCGTGCCGTATTCGATGGCCAGGGCAACGATGCCGGCGATCAGCGCGGCGAGCGCAAACAGCGCAAGCCGCGCCGGGATGCCGGGGCGCGATCTGCCCTCGGTGATGATGATGGCAGCCCCGATCGCGAGCGCCAGGGCCAGCGCCGGCCCCAGCTCGTAGAGGATCAGGCCGGGAAGGCGGTTCGGGAGCAGGTAGGGGAAATTGCGGATCAGGCGGCCGATCAGGACGGCGCCGATTACAAGGGACAGCGCCATGCCCCAGCGGCCGATCAGGACCGCGGCGGGAGAACCGCGCTCAAGCATTGGAGCGGTTCCGCGCACAGGCAACGCCCGCCCGTGAGGGCGGTCCTTTGCAGCCTAGCTGATCGTCACCCGCATGGGCGGAAACCCGGGCGCGGGGTTCCGCGAAGCGCCGCATAAGCGGCGCGGAGTAGAGCCCGGGCCGGAGGCAGGCCTCACTTACTGCTTGATCGTCCCTACGCTGCATCCCTGCGGCACCTGTGCCCTGCGAACGGCAAGTTGGCGCATCCCCTCGTAGTCGATGCCCCACAGCCCTATGCGCCTTGCTGCGGCCTTCTGCATCAGATCGACATAGGCCCCGCCCGAAAACATCCGGTAATCGACGGCATACCCCTGAGCGACCATCGTAGCCCCGACGCTCGCTTTATTCGCGGGAAAGCGACACGCCAGATTTAGTCGCCCGTAGCTCTTCGGATCGGTCCGGCACTGCTTCTCTCGACGAAGCGCGTAGTCGAACATCGACACGGAACAGTCCATGCCACCGTCCCGCGCCGCCAACCCGCGCAACGCTTCGCTCGACAATGCTTTGAGCTGCGCTAGGTCGTCATCCGGCGCATCGATCCCGACGACACGCACCCGCCCATTGGGGAAATCGACCGTATCCCCGTCGATGATCCTCGGCGCCGGCGACGAGAGCCGCGTCTTCGACACTTCGACCAGGGACTGCTTGTTCTGAGAAATCGCATAGCTCGCGACGATCAGGAACGTCGCGCCCATCGTCCAGCGCTGAAACCGCGTCGCGCGAGGAAACAGCTTCATAGCGAGCGGATCTCGCGCAGGAGATCGTTCCAGTCACCAGCATGGGGCGGCGGCTTGACGACGAGCTGGCGACCGTTGGCCGTCAGGTGCGGGGTGGCGCGCTCGATCGCGCGCGCCGCCTCCCCCCCATGCTGGCTGTAGATGACGACGGTGTGGACGCTCTCCGGGATGGCGACGGCTTGATATCGCTCGATGCCCAGAACGGGCCATACGAAGCGGCCTGGCTCCAGCACGTTCATGACGCTTGCGGCATCCTCGACGCCTTCGGCGAGGCGCAAGATGCCGTCGAGCGGGATACCGCCCCAGCGAACCGCGCCGACACCGGGATTGCCGAGCATCCGCTTGGGCTCGTCCATGTCGGCCTTCCAGCGCCCATCGGGGCGCAGGAAGGTCCGATGGATGGCTACGACGCCGGAATCCTCCTCGATCGGCACGATCAGAGCGGGTGCGAACGCTTTGGCGGCGCCGGCACCGCATTGGCAGCGCGGATCGAAGCGGGCGTTGATGCCGTCGGGGATGATAGACCGGCCCTCGCGCAGATAACGATCGGCAAGCGTGCCGGCGAAGGGCTCGGCATGGCGCCACACCGCCAGCGCGAGCTTGTTGAGGTCGGCCTTGTTCTCCTGGCGGTGACCCGGGTCGTGGTCAGCCGGCGTGAGGATCTTGCCGGAACGCAGCGCCGACATAATCGCGTCGGCCGTGCAGCCGGCGAAGCAATGGAATAGAACGGCTCGGTCGCCGACGCGGATCGATAGGCTTGCCTTGCCATCGGCGTGCGCTGGACAGCGGCACATGGCGAAATCGCCCTGCCATCTGCCCCCGAGTTGGCGAACGATCCGCTCCGCCTGTTCCTCGATCGATGCTGCGTCTCGTCGGGACATCTCTGGACACTCCCATGTCTGCCCGCATAATTGCTAACGCGGCGTAAAATTTCACGCCAGCGAAAACCTGTAAAATCGCTTTTCGCAGGGTGAGATGGAATTACAACTGATTTTGGAGCGCGAGCTGACGTCGCAACGTCCACCAGCCGGGACGATCACCGATGTTCATATATGCCAGCATGACTCCGGCAAGTGGCACATCAATGTCCGGGTGAGCTGGAAGGGGACCAGCCTGTTCCATGTGGGTCTATATGACAAGAAGCGTATCCGCCTGTATAAAAAGGCGTCTTCGGCCATTCGTCACGTTGTCGTCGGATACGGCTATGAGGGTGTGATCCACGTCCACCCTTGCCCTGGCATGCGGGATGACGCGGCCTTTTAACCCGACAGGTTGATTGATCCGAGATGTAACCATTGTCGCTTTAGGGCTAGGCAACACACGATAAGCGATTTAGCTTGTTATCACTTGAGGAGTGAAAACATGGCAAATCGCTTGTGTTCCTCTCTAGCGGTCGTTGCTCTTGCAACGGCCTCGATCGCCACGGTGCCGGCAAAGGCGGCTGATTCCACCTGGGCTTGCGAAGTGCTGCTGTGCGCGAGCAACCCGGGCGGATGGATGCAGTTCGCTGAGTGCGTGCCGCCGATCCGCAAGCTGATCTCGCATCTGGCGCTGGGTGGCAGCTTTCCGACCTGCAGCGCGGGCGATGTCCGCAAGGCGGACTACACCAAGCCGAAGAACGGGCGGCCCGGCTACGTCGTGATGACGATGACCGATGGCACGCGAACGCGCTACACAGTGCCGACGGCGGCGCAGGTGGCCCAAGCGGAGGCTACGGCGCAGCCGGGTGGCCCGCTAGGGTCAGAGACATTGGAGCGGTAATGACGCTCCCCGCCGCGGTCATCATGGGTCTCGCGGCGCAATGCGCGCCTAGTGTGGCGCCTGCGACCATCGCGGCGATCGTCCAGACGGAAAGCCGCGGGTTCGAGCTGGCGATCGGGGTAAACGGCCTCGCACGCCAGCCCGCGCCGGCGACGAGCATGGCGCAGGCGGTCGAGACCGCCCGCTACTATGTCGGCAAGGGCTATTCGGTCGATCTCGGCCTCGGGCAGATCAACTCGCGGAACATGAAGGCCCTCGGGCTGACGTGGGACAACGTGTTCGATCCCTGCACCAACATCGCCGCGGCGGGGGCGGTGCTGTCGGGCAACTATCGCAGCGTGCGCGCGGGGCTTCACCCCCAGCGTGCGCTTCGTGTCGCCCTGTCCATGTATAACACCGGGTCGCAGTCGCGTGGCTTCTCCAACGGCTATGTCGGGAAGGTCGTCGGCAACGCCGGCTTCGCCGACGGCATCCAGCCCGTCGCCGTGCGCGTGAGCGCTTTCACCGGCGCAACAGATACCAGCGAAGGATCGAGCGCGGCTGCGCAGCTCGCCGCGCTGGTCGAGGAAAACACGTCCCCTGCGGGGCAGCAGCAAGCTGCGCCACCCCCACCGCCGCCATCGTGGGACGTGTTTGCGAGGGCGGAATATGAGCGAGCGCGGCTCGCCGGAGAAGGAGAAAACCGATGAATCTCGCATCTTTCGGTGGGCCGGCGCTGGCCCTGCGAGCCCGTGTCACCCGTCGTGTCGAAGCGATGACCCCGGGTCAGCGCAAGGTCTCGCGGGTGCTGTCGATGTTCAGTCTGGTCGCGCTGACGTCGCTGCTGTCGGCCGAGCCGGCGTTCGCGCAAACCAATCTCGAGAGCTTCGGCAACGCGGTCCTCGGCCTACTGAGCAACGGACTCCTGCGCATCGTCGCGATCCTCGCGCTGATCGCGGCGGGCTTCGGATGGCTGACGGGTCGGGTCAACACCGGGGCGCTCGTCACCGTCATCATCGGCATTGCGATCATCTTTTCGGCGCCGTGGATCGTCGATCAGCTCCAGGGCTGATCCATATGTGGGCGGGGCGCGAATAACGCCCCGTCCACACCAGTTCCGTGTGTGGAGTGCGTAGCGTGGATGAAGAACGGGAAGTGATGGCGCGCAACACGCTGTTCCTGGCGGTGACGCGGCCCGCGCTGTTCGCGGGCATCCCGATCGAGGCGGCCGTGGTGATCCTGCTGTCCTCGGTGATTACGCTGATCGGCACCTCGAACCCCATCTATGGCTTCGTCGTCGCCACGGTGATGTTAGGTATCTCGCGCCTCGTGGTGCGGCACGACGTCAACGCCTTCCGCCTGATCTTCCTATGGGGCCGCACCAAGGCGGCCAACCGCAACCGCGTCTTCTGGGGCGGGTCGAGCTACACGCCGCTCCCTCTGAAGGGCATCAAGGCCTCTGTGCATTGTAGGGACACGGATTCACGGTAGGCATCGACGTCAGGGGTAGCGAACTATTTGCGCAGGTTCTCGATGCCAAGTTCGCGCCATATCCAAGTGAAGTCGTAGGTGGCCATCGGG
>NZ_QLJK01000053.1:0-15623 GCF_003950715.1 Sphingomonas sp. S-NIH.Pt3_0716
AGACGGCGTAAAGCTGCTCTCCCTCGGTTCAGCCGCATAAATGGAGGCGACCTGGAACGGGGCGCTGTTCAGTGCGGCAACGATCCGATTACCGGTGTCGACCCAGAGCAGCCGTAGAGCTTTTGGGGAAGCTGAAGGAACTTGTCTACGGGACCGTACCGAAGGCCTAAGTGTGGCCCCTGGGCGACTTGACCGAGTTGCGCACGCGCCATGTCACCCTCCCGCCCGTCGAAGAATTTCCGCCCCGTTGCTTGCGGGCTTGTCGGGCAAGCCGGCCGCCCGGTTCGCCGCTGCGGCTTCCCGGGCAATGGGATAGCAAGGCGTCATTCTCCGTGCCCTTGATCTACCCGCCATCATGCGCCGTTGCCGATCCCTCCGAGAGACCTTGGCTCCGCCTCGTCCGGCTCCGAACCGGCTCTGGATCGCAGCCCGGCGCGCATCTCCGCTCGTCGGCCTTGCCGCAGGCGGCATCGCCCGTCAGGATGCACCACAAAGGAAATACCCGACTGCCATGATCCACGCTTCCGCATATCCCGTGGGCACGCCCGGCCAGCCTTGGGGTGACGATGAACGGCGCGAGTGGCGCGCCCGGCTGACCCGCCACCGCAGCTACGCCGCAGATGTCGTGCCGCGGATCGAAGCCCTGGCTGACCGTTTCGACGTCATTCCCTATGGGCGCATCGAATATGGAGCAGAGACCTTCCCACTTCTCGCGCTGCGCAGCCGACCGGTCGATCCGGCTCTGCCGGGCGCCCTCGTGACGGGCGGCGTTCATGGCTACGAAACCAGCGGCGTCATGGGTGCACTGGAATTTCTGGAAGCGCACGCCGACGCATATGCCGGGCGGGTCAACCTGCTGGCGGCACCTTGCGTGAGCCCCTGGGCTTATGAGCGCGTCAATCGCTGGAACCATGATGCGATCGATCCCAACCGGCACTTCCGCGCCGATGGCCCGGCTAAAGAAGCGACGGCGCTGATCGAGCTCATCGATGCGGCGAACATGTCCTTCCTGCTGCACATCGACCTGCACGAGACGACGGACAGCGACGAAGAGGAATTTTCGCCTGCTCTCGCAGCGCGTGACGGAAAGAGGTTTGAGCCGCACCCGATCCCCGACGGCTTCTATTTGTGCGCGGATAGCGCGAATCCGCAGAGGGGCTTCCAGCAGGCGATCATCTCGGCAGTCGAAGCGGTCACGCATATCGCCTTGCCCGACGACAAGGGCGAGATCATCGGCTCGCCCGTCGTTGCACGGGGCGTGATCGAATATCCGCTGGCAGAACTGGGCCTGTGCGCTTCGATCACGGGCGCCCGGTTCGTGACCACCACCGAAGTCTACCCGGACAGCCCGCGGGCCTCGCCCGAGCAATGCAACCTCGCGCAGGTGACCGCGGTTCGCGCGGCATTGGATTTTGCTCTGGAGCAGACGAAGGGTCCGGCCGGCTGCAGCTGACCGCGTCAACTCAAGGGTGCGCCGTCCGGACCTTTGCAACCGGATTGAGCCGGCTGGAAAGCCGGTTCCGTCCGGTCGCAGCGACCATCCCCTGGGCTGGAGCCCGATTATTTGACGGCGCTGGCCAGCCCGATGAGCCCGCAGGCCGAGCAAAGCAGTACGATTTTGAGCATCGAGACCGCTTCCTTGTAGAAGATCACGCCAATGCCGATCGAAGCCAGCGGAACCAGCGCGGCGATGACCGGCATGATCAGGCCCAGCGGCATGCCCGAATGAACGATCGAGGCAAGGCTCCACATCGAGACGGTATAGACCGCGAGCAAGGCGAGCGTCCACGGCAGGTTGGTGAAGCCGGCCGTTCGCGGAACCAGCGACACCGCGAGGATCTGGGTGACCAGCAAGACTGCCACCATGGACGCATTTGCCAGCGAAAAAGTTGACCCGTTCATTATCTTCTCCCTTTATCTTCTTATCGCTCCGACCATCCCGCATCATGAGCCCCCCGCCGCGGCGCCCGCCTGCTCTGCCGCGCTAGCCCGACGCCGAACGCGCGTCCCGATCGGCCACGCAACGCAGGGCACCGGCTAAAACGGCGTTTGGCCGTTCGGCTGGTACATGATGACAAACGAGATGAACCGCATCGCGTCGGCCATGGAATCGAAAGTGGCCCGAATCGACCAGCCGTCGAGCCTTTCGACCCACGGCAGATAGGCGAGCATTTCCGGTGCTCCGTGGCTGGTCATTTCCAGATCGACCACAAAGGGTGGCTCGACTTTGAACGAAACGGCCGACGGTTGGGAGAAGGCTGCCTCCGCGGCCTCTCTGAGAGCCCCGCACGTCTGCGCCGGCGGCAGGGCCATCTGCGACTTGAAGCCGAACGACGTCTTCGTCGTCACAAATTTGGCCCCGGGCGCGTAACGCCTGGCATCTTCGATCGTATATTCGTCACCCGAGACGAAGAGCACGGGCTTGCCGAACGATCCCGCGAGGGCTGCGTTGAAATAGCCTTCGGATGCGAGTTCGCCGTTCAGCCGTATCGACCGCAATGCCGCGCCCGAGTAACTATGCGCCAAGAGGCCATCGGCCGTTCCGGCGCCTGCGTGATAACCGACGAAGGCACAGGCATCCACGCTCGGATCGTCGATCATCTGCATCTGCAGCAGTGGACGGGGAAATGACCGGATCAACTGGACATTGTCGACCAGCAAATCGGGATCGATATTCTGCGCATTACCGTGGCCGTCAGCAGCTATCACCTCGTCATATCCGGCTGCGAAAGCCGCCTCCGAAACCGCATTCAGCTCGGCCGTCATCCATCGCCGGTATGCAGTATATTCCCAACCCGATGGCATGAGGGAAACTGTCGAGGCAACCCCCGCGACACCCTCCATATCTACCGACACCAACAACCTGCGCATCGTCAAAGATCCTTAAGACAGCCCGTTAGGGACCCAAGCCTGGTCACGCGTCCGACTTTACCGTCCCCGCATCGAGTTCCGCTGCCCTGCCAGCGACCATTTTTCTGAGCAGGGGTACGAATTCATCCTTCCACAGCCGCGTGGGTTCGGTGCTGTCGAACCCGCCGGGACCCCATATCGAGCGCGCAAGCGCCTCTTCTTCGGTCGTCCCGGGCGGCAGTCGCTCGGCATGCTCGAACACGGCGGTAACGGTCGTTCGGCTGTCATGGTCGTTCAGCACGACGGTTTGGAACCCCGGGCTGATGCCGCCGTTGCGGCCATCCTCCGGAACGGGCTCGAAAAGCGTGAGCAAATGCTGGGGAATGACACGGATCACGCGGGCAGGCTCGGACCATTCGCCGGTGCTGGTCTGGTAGCGCAGGGTCTGCTGGCCGAGGTCATGTTCCTCGCTGTCGTATAGCCGACCCCATGCCCCCGAAAATCGGAAACCGAACGGCCCTTCGAAACTATTGAAGTCGCTGACGAACTCCCATGCTATCGCCGACGGCACATCGAGAGTGAACATGAGACTTGCCGTAAGTCCGACGACGGGACCTGCATCGGTCATGTAGCTGAAGTGGCGGATGTGATAGCCGAAACCCTCCTCGCTTGTGTCGCTTCCTTCATACCAATTCGGCTCGATCGCTGTTCCTTGGCTCACACGGCTTCCTTTGCGCAATAAAATATCAAGTCTTCAATGATCCGGGCAGACCTGTCTCGATAACCCGCGGGGCAGACGGCAATTGGGTCGCTTGCCGTCCGCCGAGCCAGGATTGTCTTGAAGTCCACCTGCAGGCCGAAGGTCCGGGGCCGGGTTTTTAGGCCGCACCAGGTGGGCTACATTTCTCAGCGGCATCCCCGCGGAACAACTACCCAGTAGGGTAGGTTGATGACGCGCTCGCCGAGGCGCATGTCCCTGCCAGAACCTGCGAGGCTCTTCGCTCGCCGGCACGCGGATCGGATGCGAGACCATGATGGCGAGCGAGCGCGCAGCTTCGACGTGCCCGAGAATAGCCGGCCCCGCATCGGCATGGACGACGGCGATGGCATCAGTCCGTTCGCAGAAGCGCCGATCGTGGACGGCGGCGGCGTTCGCGCTTGGTGCGATCCTGCTGGGCACCGACTGCGGAGGCGGCACCGGCATGAAGGTGTCGGGTCAGGAACCGGCCCCGGCGGCGCTTGGGGGTGGGCGCTTGAAGAACGAGGTGGGACGAATGCCTGTCGAGAAGCGTGCGGACACCGTCCGGGTCAGGATGGATACCGAATATGGACCGATGATTTTCGAAATCTACACGGGCCGTGCGCCAATCACGGCCCGGAATTTCCTGCGTCATGTCGACGAAGGCAGGTACGCAGGCAGCTCATTCTACCGGACCGTGAGGCTCAACAACCAGCCGAACGACAAGGTGAAGATTGAAGTCATCCAGGGCGGTATCGGAATAAGGGAATCCACGCTTCTGCCCCCAATCGAGCACGAGACGACCCGGGAGACGGGGACTAAGCATCTCGACGGGACGCTATCGATGGCGCGGATGGCCGTGGGAACGGCGACATCCGAGTTCTTCATCTGCATCGGCGCCCAACCCGGTCTCGACCAGGGCGGGATACGCAATCCCGACGGTCAGGGATTTGCGGCCTTTGGACGCCTGATAAGCGGAAGCGAAATCCCGAGACGAATTCACCGGCGCCCCGATGAGGGCCAGATGCTGGCTCGTCCTGTCAAGATCATATCCATCGCGCGCCTCGACGGGCGCGGCATTGAACCTCGTTAGGCTGACATGCAGAGAACAGGCCATCCATCCTGCCGGGTGGCCGACCAGTATAACGCGGGCGTAGGTCATATCCTTGATATGCTGCGTCGCGGACGTCCGGCAGCGGGAACATACTCGCCAGAAAGCCGGCATATCTGTACCAAGGTTTCAGCGCCTATCCTTACGTATCGCCAGCGGAAGCAAGTTTGATGAAACCCGGTTTCGAAGATCCGTCGGCTTACGGCTCCTGGCTGATTGAAACAAAGCTTTCGCCGCCGGTCTCGAACCCGGAACTCATCGATCGGTCGACCGCGCTGCAGGTCATCGATCGCATATCGACGCACAAGGTGGGATTAATCGTCGCGCCGGCGGGCTACGGGAAAACCTCGCTCCTCTCGCAATGGTCCGTTCTCCAGGACGAAGACACCCGGTCTGTGGCTTGGGTTTCGCTCGATGCAAGCGACGTGGATGTGCGCCAGTTCGCGAGCTATTGCATCGCCGCGCTCACGAAGGCCGGCGTCAACCTCGGGCAGCTGGAACTTGCTGCCGAAAGCTTCCTGGTCGAAACAGCCCTGGCGTCGGTCATTCCGCGGATCGTCGCCAGCATCTCGAACGAGCCAAGGCAGATCATTCTCGTCCTCGATGACTATCATCTTGCGGAATCGCCGGCCGTTTCGGAATTTGTCTCGACGTTCCTGGCCTATGCACCCGGCAACCTCCGGTTCCTGATCAGCAGCAGGACGGTTCCCAATCTCGCCGCGAGTTCACTGATCGCCTCTTCGCAGGCCTTCGAGGTCGGCGTCGAAACGCTTCGTTTCAGCCGCGAGGAAATGCGATCCTTTGCGGGCGACGCCTTCGACGAGCAGACCCTCAACTATCTCGACTCCAGGGCCGAAGGCTGGGCGGTGGCCGTCCAGCTGGCAAAGCTTACGCCCAAGGAAAAGCAGCAGCATGGCGTCCTGCCGCCGACGCAGCGCGAGCATATCGCGAACTATCTGATCCAGCAGATTCTGAGTCATTGTTCGCCGGACGAGCGGACATTCCTGTTGAGATCGTCGATACTCGACAGGTTTTCGCCGAAGCTGGCGGAGCGTATCTGCGGCAGCGAGATCAGCCGCAACGTCCTCCAGAATTCGACGCTGGTTCGCCCCTTGCTCATCAGGCTCGACAGCGAAGATCAATGGTACAGGTATCACCACCTTTTTTCCGAGTTGCTGAGCGGCGTCCTTGACAGCACCTCGCCCGAGCTCATCCCCTCGCTCCATGCCGATGCATCGTCATGGTTCGAGGAGCATGGCGACGTCGTCAACGCAGTCACCCATGCCATAAAGTCCGGCAATGTCGATCGTGCCGTCAAGCTCGTCCTCGATGCCGGCGGTTGGGAGTTGACGCTTTTCGGCGGCGTTTCGGTCCTGAGGGTGCTGATCAGAAATTCCCTGACCGATGGAATCAATCGCTTTCCGCGGCTGCAAATTGCCTATGCGCTTCTGTTGATGAAGGATGGTCATATCAAGGAAGCCGAAGCCCAGCTGCAGCAGATTGAAATCGATTTCCGTTCCAACCGGCTCACCGAATTGGAGCGGAGGGATTATGTTGTAACCAAGGCTCAGCTCGACACTTACCGGGACGCGGTGCTCTCCGAAGCCTCGTTCGGCATGCTGCGCGGCATGCTGGAAGACTGGCCCCTCGAAGACCCGCGGGGCGCCGGGGTCATCCAGGCTCTTGTGGGGATAAGCGCGAATGCGCGGTGGCAGTTCAAGCTCGCGACCGAGGCCACCAACGCCGGCGTCAGCTCGATGCGACGCGCCAATTCCGTCCTTGGCATCAGCTATTGCTACATGCATCTCGGGCAAACCGCTTTCTACCAAGGCGATTTCGAGCTCGCGATAGCGCATCTCCGTGAAGCGGCCGACAGCGTAGAGGATAATTTCGGCGCCGACAGCCAACTGAAGAACAGCAGCGACATCGTCCTGAGCGCGCTCGGCTACTGGCAGAATCACGTGTCGCTGGACGCCCCTCGGCTTCTCATGCTCCTCGCGACGGCCTGCGACACCGACAGCTGGTTCGACGTCTATTTTTGCGGATTTTCCTGTCTCCTCGATCATGGCCTGACCGCCCGGGATCCGGAACTTTTGCAAGCGGCGCTCGACCTGTGCAGGACAACCATCCGGAGAAAGGAAATTTCACGGCTGGCGCTGCTCCTCCCATTCTTCGAACTCTATGTCGCGATCGCGAACGATAACGAGAGTGATATCTTGCGGGCGGCTCGCAAATGCGAAGAACTTGAGGGCATGGAAGGCGGCCCCTTCAGCCTCGAAGCAAATTTCATACCGCTCGCCGAATCGGCCCTGATGCTCAACAGTCGCTACGGTCTAGACCCTGTTCTTGCATCGCGGCTGTCCGGATTGAACAACATCATCGGGATTGCCGAAGACAGGGGAGCCCATTTCTTCCTGATCCGTCTGCTTGTTATGCGCGCCCGAATCCAACATGATCGAAGGGGCGTCGAACGCGGCGTCGACGACATTCTGAAGGCGGCAAAATATGCCGCGCGCACGTCCATGAAGACCCCTTTTGCAACCCCTGCCGTGGCGGCTATTGTCCGTGCTGCAGTCCGATCGGGGAGGGACAAGCCGGAAAATCGGCTGGAAGTCGCCTTCTTGCAGGATTGCCTCGCAAATCCGATCCTCGATCGACGCGGCAGCGTCAAGGAGGACGAGAAGAAGCTGAGCAGGCGGGAACTCGACGTCTTGGCTGAGCTTGCGGTCGGACAGTCAAACAAGGGAATCGCAAGAGCGCTCGACATGACCGACCACACTGTAAAGTTTCACCTCAAGAATATCTTCGCGAAACTGGGGGTAGACAATCGCATTTCGGCGATCAATGCCGCGCGCGACATGCAGCTCATTCACTAGAGCGACTGGCTGCGGCTTCAGGGACTCACCATGATCGGCAAGCGCTCGCGACGGTCTGCCATGCCGATGCCGCGCTTTTTAAAGTTCGCCGCGGAGGCGCGCGTGATGATTGGATGACCGCCTCCTCGCCGCCGGCCGGCGTCGCGTTTCGCCGTCTCTGGCCCGAAAGATCTGGCGCGCCGCTGTAACCGTCCCGCCAACTACCCGACTGGGTAGTTGTTCGAGCCATAAGAACCGCCGAAACGCAGTACCTCAAGCGGGAAGAGAAGCGGCAAGAGGCTTCAGGCGACCGAGCGATGGGCTATCCGCCTTTCCGGCAATTCGCTAAGCGCCACATGCATCTTCGTCCGCCACCAACATATCGAAAAATAAGAGAGGGACCTCTATGCGCATCATAAAGTCGATTTCATCGAGTGCTATCCACGCCGCGATCGTTATGCTGGCAGCCGGCACCATCAGCACGGCAGCCTATGCCGATACGACGAAAGGCCCGACCGAGGTCAGCGCGCCGAGTAAGGTCGGAACGGTCACGGATTGGAACTGGTATGAAGGCATCGATGTAAGCGAGCACGGCGTAGGCTTTCATCAGAAGCACTTCAGCTACATGACCGAGACCGGCCCCGTTGTGGGTATCGTGACCAACATCATGTTCACGCTCGACGCTCCGGCCTGGATCGTCTGGAAGCATATGAAAGACTTCAACACGTTCGAAGGCCCCTTCGGCATCAAATATACGGGATCCTGGGGAGATCTTTACACGAGCGAGGAGCAGTTGCTCGGGAAGAGGACGCTGCAATATGGAGCCGCGGACGGTTCATGGAACTCCGTACCCTCGGAAGTCATCAAGGTTATCCCGCAAAACCAGCTCACCCTGTATGAGACCGTCCCGAGCGACGGCAGTTCAGGCGGCGTCAGCCCGGGGTTTCACACCGTCCTGTTTACGGAGTTCGGCGGCAAAACGACGGTGACGAAGGTGCTTCAGCACACTGCGCGGCTGACCGGCTTGAAGAGTGAAATAGAGGGTGTGAGGCAGGCGGACTTCGGTCCGCTCAAATACCCTCACGCTCAGGCAAAAATGTGGTGGATTGATCAGTTTCCTCCGCTCCTGCGAAAGCTTGTAGCCGAAGATCCCGACAACGTGGCTTTAAAAAAGGCGCCGGTTGCAAAACGTTGATCCTCGGGGTTTTCTGCATTCTTGCTGCCGCTTCCTGAGCATTCCGGGCGGTCCGTTTGCGCCAGCGTGGTTCGGAGCTCCCTGAACCACGCTGGCTTTGGCACACCAAAAAATTCCACAGACCGCCTCCGTGGGCATTCAGATCGCTTGCGTAGCTGGATCCGAAAGGCGGACTCACACCGGATCGGCTACAAGAGCCGATGACCTTCCTTGCATATCGATGACAGTCTTCGGTGAAATCGGACGAGCAGCTCTCCGATCAGCGCCCGCGATGCATTCATTGTAGCAAGGCCGCGTCTCAAAATGCCTTTCGCGCCAAGGTTTCGACGATGTCGTCGCGCCACGATTCGATATCACTGTCGACCTTTCCCAACGCGGCAAACGCCTCCCAGGTACTGGAGCTGAAGACGATGTAGAGATACATCGAAAGTTTGTTGAGTTTCGCGTCGGGCAGTTTCG
Organism: Sphingomonas sp. S-NIH.Pt3_0716; assembly: GCF_003950715.1. Lineage (NCBI taxonomy): Bacteria > Pseudomonadati > Pseudomonadota > Alphaproteobacteria > Sphingomonadales > Sphingomonadaceae > Sphingomonas > Sphingomonas sp. S-NIH.Pt3_0716. The sequence goes on from NZ_QLJK01000053.1 coordinate 9,210, forward strand.
AGCCCATCCTTCTGAGGATGCTGGCGAGCCAGTCGATGACGCGTTCATTGTGCGCGGCGTCGAGCTTCTTGATCGCAGGAAGGCCGCGCAACAGACCTGAGAGGAACATCTGCGGCGTCTCGTCCCGCTCCGCCGCCGCGATGCGGGTACGCGCCAGTTCCAGAAAATGATCGAAATTCGGCGTAGCGCCCAGTTCGGTATCGATCGCGACCAGCGCAACCCAGATACGGTCGAGCGCGCGGCTGTAGAGCGCGGCAAGGATCGCCTCCTTGTCATCGAAATAATGATAGACGGTGCCGATCGAAATACCGGCATTCTTCGCGATCTGGTTAGTCGACAGGTCGATCAGGCCATGCGCCGCGATGTGGCGCTCGGTTGCCGTCAGAATATCCTCGATCTTCTTCGCCGAACGTTTCTGCACAACTGGTCTGCGAAGCGGCTGATCCTTGCTTGTCTGCGGCATTTCAGAGGTTCCCATCATTGCGGCCTTACAGGCTTTGATCCCCTCGTTTCAATGCGCACCCGCCAGAAATTTGGGGCGGCCCAATAAATATTGAGTTATGGCTCAATTTTATTGCACGGGCGGCGCCGTGACGCTAGTGGGCGATTCGCATCGGACCCACGACACCGAACGGAACAAGATCGTGGGCCGCAATCAGGGAGAGATGCGCATGAGGAACAAAATCGCATTGGCGCTGATCATTGGCGCGGCGCTGCCCGGCCACGCCGTCGCGCAAACGGAGGCCCCGCCCTCCAGCGACGTTCAGACCGAGCTCGAGCCAGCCGAAATACTGGTCACCGCGCAACGCCGCGAGCAGAATATCCAGGATGTGCCGATCGCCATTTCCGCTTTTGGCGGCGAGCGCCTTCAGGAACTGGGGATCTCGAGCGTCGACGAACTCACCCAGTTCGTGCCCGGCGCCGAACTGTTCGACGATCGCGGATCGGGGCAACCCAGCTGGGTTATCCGCGGCGTCGGCCTGGCCGATTTCAACTCGAACAACACGCCGACGGCTGCGGTCTACTATGACGACTTTTATCTGACCTCGAACGTCATGGGCGGTGTCGCGACGTTCGACATCGATCGCGTCGAAGTGCTGAAGGGGCCGCAAGGCGGTCTTTACGGACGCAATACGACGGGCGGCGCGGTAACGATCAACTCGACGCGCCCGTCGCTGAGCCGATATTCGGGCTATCTTCGCGCCCATTATGGCCGGTGGGACCAATATGGTGTCGAGGCAGCAGTCGGCGGCCCGATCAGCGAAAATCTTGCCTTTCGGCTTGCCGCCACGGGGGATTTCGGGGGCGGATGGCAGGACAGCCTCGCAACCCCCCGGAACGACCGTTATGGCGATCGCAAGCTATGGGCAGCGCGCGGTCAGATACTGGCCACGCCCACCGATGGGCTGGAACTTCTTTTCAAGCTGGACGTGGGCGCCGACAAATCGGAAACGACGCTTGCCCAGGCCTTGGGCGCTTATGACCTCGCGACGGGCGATTTCTGCGCCGCAGTCTACGCCGGACGCCGCGGCGATGCCGATTGCGTCGGCTTTCACAACCTCACCAACGCACTGGTGCTGACGCCCGGCGAGCCTGGAGTATTGCCGTCGGCGCAGGACAAGTCGGGGCGCGTCGTCCTTGCCAACCCGATCAACCGGCTCGACAACAAATGGACCGGCATCTCGCTGCGCGCCAGCCAGGATCTGGCCGGCGCGACGCTGACCTCGATCACCGGCTATCTCAAATATCGCAACCGGCAATATTATGACTATGACGCCACGCCCCTGACCCTGTTTCATGAAACGCCGGGAACCTCGCAGATCGAGTCTTGGTCGCAGGAATTGCGGCTCGTCTCGAACGGCGGTGGCGCGCTGAGTTGGCTGGTCGGCGCACTCTATGCGAAAGACACGATCCGCGAAGACCGTGCCGGGCAGTTCAACGACAATTTCCTCGCATTTGGCGGCATTCTTCCCGAACCCTTCGTCAGCGAACGGCTGTTTCGCCAGCGAACAGAGTCCTGGGCGGTCTATGCCCAGCTCGGCTATGACATCACCAATACGATCAATCTCAACGGCTCGCTGCGCTACACCGAGGAAGACAAGGACCTGCTGGGTTACACCCATCTCCTTGGTCCGCGCGATACCGGCTTCCCCGCGCTGCTTGACGAAAACCGGTCGCTGAAACTCGGCACGCATCTGTCGGGCCATATCGGCATCGACTGGAAACCCGATCCCGACACGCTGATCTATGGCAAGATCACGCGCGGCTTCAAATCGGGTGGATTCTTCGGCGGCTTCGCGCTCAATCCGGCCGAGCTCGATCCCTATCGGGAAGAAACCGTCTGGTCCTACGAGGCCGGCTTCAAGACGGAGCCCGTCAAGGGCCTGAAGGTCAACGGCGCCGTCTATTATTACGACTATCGCGACGTGCAGGGCTTCATCGGATATTTCGATGACCTGCTCGGGCAGACGCTGACCAAGCTCGGCAACATCGGCAACGCCCGCCATGTCGGCGCCGAGCTTGATCTGCTCTGGCAACCGCGCGCGATATCCGGCCTGACGCTGCAGGCGTCGGGTGCCTGGCTGGATGCAAAGATCACCGATTCGACGGTGACCAGCTTCTCGGAAAATGGCACCGCGCTTCCGCTCAAGGGCCTCGACCGAAGCTTCGCACCCAAGCTCAGCCTGAGCGCCCTCGCGCGGATGGATTTCGATATCGGTGATCAGCGCGCCGCGGTCCAGCTTTCCTACAGTTGGCGCGACGATCTTGTGACGCGGAAGGCATCGCTGACCGACCTCGACTACGGCCTTTCGCGCCACGCGGGATATGGGTTGCTTAACGCCCGCCTCTCGCTGGCCGACACGGCCAATGGCTGGGAGGTCGCGCTCTCCGGCGAGAACCTGCTCGACAAGGCCTACGCGCTGCGCGTCAACGGCGACGATGTGGGCAGTTTTTCGTCGCTGCCCGGACAGCCGCGGCAGTGGAAGGTCGAAGCGAAATACAGCTTCTGACACGGCAATTCACCAGTTGATGAGGATATTTTCATGAAGGTTCCGATGATGAAATGGCTTTTGCTCGGTGGAGTCACGCTGACGCTCGCCGCCTGTGCCGCCAGTGGCGCGCGTACACCGCAGCCGGACCGCGCGAGGTTCGTCGGATCGCTGTTTTCGGGTCAGGAGCAATATGAGAATTTCGCCCGGATCGGCGCGATATTTCCGACCGCACCGGTGACCGCACCGGCGAAAGCCTTTCAGTTCCCTGAAGGCGCACGGGCCACGCTTCCGCCGACATTCAACTATGAGGGACAACCGGTCGACACCGCGGCATTCCTGAGCGAAACCGATACCGCGGCGTTGCTCGTCCTCAAGGACGGCAAGGTGCGTTACGAACATTATGCGCTGAGCGGCGGCCGGAACGTGCGCTGGCTATCGATGTCGGTAGCAAAGAGCTTCATCTCCGCGCTCGTAGGCATCGCGGTCGAGGAAGGCCATATCAAGAGCATCGAGGACCCGATCACCCGCTATCTGCCGGAACTTGCCGGATCGGCCTATCAGGACGTGCGCATCAAGGATGTGCTCCAGATGTCCTCCGGCGCGAGCTGGAATGAGAATTATGGCGATCCACAGTCGGATGTCAGTCGCCTCGGCATGGTGATGGCGCGCGGCGGCTCTTTCAACAGCATTCCAGCGGGCCTCAAGCGCGACCATGCGCCGGGCACCTTCAACCGCTATAATTCGGCGGAAACGCAAGTCCTCGGCATGTTGCTCAAGAAGGCGACGGGACGTTCGATAGCCAGTTATATGACGGAAAAGCTGTGGCAGCCGCTCGGCGCGGAAACGAACGCCGCCTGGGTCATCGACGACACGGGCATGGAGATGGCCTTTGCCGGGCTGACCGCGACGGCGCGCGACTATGCCAAGCTCGGCGAACTCTATCGCCTGCGCGGCAATTGGCACGGCCGCCAGATCATACCCGCGAAGTGGGTCGAGGCATCGGTCTCGCCCGACGCCCCGCACCTTATGCCCGGTGCGCGGCCAAACGCCGATTCCCCGATGGGCTATGGTTATCAATGGTGGGTGCCAGCAGGCAGCGATGGCGAGTTTTCGGCTATCGGCGTGTACAATCAGTTCATTTACGTGAACCCCTCGAAAAACATCGTCATCGTGAAACTCTCGGCCAACAGCGACTATGCGCAAACCAATGAGGAAAAGAGTTTTCGCGAGTTGGAAACGATCGAACTTTTTCGCGCCATCGGCACAGGGATGAGAGAACCGTAACGCAGGAGGCGGGGGTCGAGCACCGGGAAGCGGGAGTCCGGGACGACGTGTTGACAGCGATCAGGCGCGACGCGCAATGCGGCTCAAGAACGAAGCCGGACATCTCCGGACACAGCGAGGGGTCGACATGCGAGCAATTGGTAAGCGCATCGCGGCGATTGCCGGCGGTCTGCTCTTTTTCTTCGTGATCGGGTCGATCTACCAACCCTATCTCAAGGCGATCTCGATGGCGATGTCGGCCGATCGGCCGAGGCCATATCCGATGCCGAAGAAGCTCGCGGCCGGGATGGTCAAGGTCGATGACTGGTTCGTCGTTGCCCGTATTGATGACAGGACGTTCGCTATCGGCGAACCACGCTATGGCCAGTGCAACTTCGCCTATCTCATGATCGGACGTGATCGCGCCCTGCTCTGGGACAGTGGCCCCGGAGACCGGGACATCAGCCGGGTGGTGGCGCAACTAACCACATTGCCCGTCACCGCGATGCCCTCGCACCTTCATTTCGACCATGTCGGCGGACTGCGATATTTTCGCGATGTCGCATTGCCCGATGTCGCGGGGCTCCGCGCGCGCGCGAAGAATGGCAAGCTGAAGCTTCGCCGGTTCGAATTCCTCGGGTTGATCGAGAACCGAAAGTCGCCAGTGCTCCGCGTCACGCGCTGGATCTCCAAGGATGCCGAGATCGATCTTGGTGGCCGCAAGCTGCGGGTTCTTGGTGCGCCCGGCCACACCGACAATTCGTTGGTGCTCCTCGACGAAGCGAGCGGCAATATGTTCACGGGAGACAGCATCTATCCCGGCTATGTTGCGGCGTTCTTGCCCGGCGCCGACCTTCATGCCTTCCGCGCCAGTGCGGCAAGGATGGCGATGTTCGCAAAGCCCGGCGCCGGGCTGTTCGGCGGTCATGGCTGCATCGGGGTGGAACAGGGCCTCGGAATACCCCGGCTCCCCGCCAGCGACTGGAAACATCTGGAACGCGCGCTCGATCAGGCCCTCAAGCCGCAGCCGACAATCCTGTTGCCGCGTACGCTCCCTCTTCGAGAGGATTTGATTTTGGAAGCCAAGGCCCCCTGGATGTCAAAATAACGGCGTCGTCGGTCCGTGAGAGCAAAGCGCGTATCGCAGTCATTGACCAAATAATGAGCTGCCGATAGATCGGCGGCGCGGCGACCACGTTCCCGCCCCGAATGGGTAATCAAGACCGGGACGGCCCGGCAGTCCACCATTTGGAGACTGCTATGGCATGGGTCTATCTTGTTATCGCCGGAATTCTGGAAGTCGTCTGGGCCTTCTTCATGAAGCAATCCGACGGTTTCACAAAGCTCGCGCCGTCGGTGATCACCATCATCGCAATGGTTGCCAGCTTTGCCCTTCTTGCGCTCGCGATGAAGGAGCTTCCGCTCGGCACGTCCTATACGGTCTGGACGGGAATCGGCGCGATCGGAGCTTTCGCCGTGGGGGTCGTGGTGCTCGGTGAAGGCACGAGCCTGCTGCGCCTCGCGGCAGTGGGCCTCATCATAAGCGGCCTTATTCTCATGAAGCTTTCGTCATCGCACTGACCGCGCCCGAATCGCCGTCAGTTTAATTGCCAGCACCGCCGCGCGCGATGGAGTTGCCAGAATGAAAATCCTTCTTGTCGGTTGCGGTCGGATGGGCGGCGCGATGGCGCACGCCTGGAGCGCAGATCACGATGTATCCGCTTTTGATCCGGGCGCCACTCTTCCGCCTGCGGTTCTTCGCGTGGCCTATCTCGAAGACATCGCCGAAACGGCGTATGATGTGGTGGTGCTGGCGGTCAAACCGCAGGCATTCCCCGACGTCGCAGCTTCGCTGCTGCATGTGGTTGCCGATGCAGGATGTCTTCTGTCCATCATGGCGGGCGTGACGATTGCTTCGATTCAGAAGCATCTTGGCGGGCCGCTGCCAACGGTACGCGCCATGCCGAACATGCCAGCCACGATCGGACAAGGCATCACCGTCGCGGTTGCCTCTGCGGCCCTGCCCGCGACGGCTCTGTTGCAAAGATTGGCGGCAGTCAGAGGTAGGCTGTCGCTCTGCGCCGATCAGGCGGCTGCTGCGAAATGGTGGTTGAGCATGCCCATGGCCTCCGTCAGCGCCGAGGGCCCAATGCCAAAA
>NZ_QLJK01000054.1:0-14367 GCF_003950715.1 Sphingomonas sp. S-NIH.Pt3_0716
TAGTTCCTCCGGAGGCATATCCTGCCCGCGTCTGAACAGTGCCTGTCACTCGACCGGATTGCCGATACGGGTGCCGGTCAGACCCTTCCCAGCGGCATCAACCTCACCTTCTCCTATGTCTCCGAAAGCGCCGCCTCGATCAGCGGCGGGCGCGATCAGGGCGCAGCCTATACCCAGCAATTGCTGGCATCGGCGGTCGTCGACACCGGCAAGGCGTTCGGCCTTTCAGGCGGGAAGATCATCGCGACGATCATCCATCGCAAGGGGCAGGATCTGACCGCCACCCGTATCGGCAATCTGTTCGAGGTGCAGGAACTGTTCGGCGGCGGGCAGGATCTGCGCCCGGCGGAACTGAGCTATGAGCAGCAATTGAACGGCGGCCGGACCGCGCTCAAGATCGGCCTCTACCATACGGGCGACGATTTCGCGACCTTGCCCTCGGGCTGCCAGTTCCAGAATTTCGCCTTCTGCCCGCGCCCGACCACGCTCTTCTACAATAGCGGCTTTTCCGGCTTCCCGATCCCGCGCTGGGGCGTTCGCGCCCGGCAGGACATCGGCCATGGGCTGAGCATCAGCGTCGCCGCCTTCGAAGTGAACAGCATCCGCGCCCAGACCGGCAATGGCTGGCAACTGGCGCCGCGTTTCGACAGTGTCGTCCTGCCGGTCGAACTGGGCTGGAAATCGGGCCAGGGTGCGGAACAGTTGCCCGGCCTGGTCCGGCTCGGCGGCCTCATCGACACGACCGACAAGCCCGACGTCTATGCCGACGCCAATGGCGATTCCTACGCCCTGTCCGGCCTCGCCCCGGCCACCCGGCGCGAACGGTGGAGCGCCTGGGCGATGGCGGAAAAGATGATCGTCCGCTTCGGCCCCGGCGAACGCGGCCTGTCGCTGTTCGGCACCATGACCCTGTCCGATCGGGCAACCGCGCGCGTGCCCCTGTTTCTGAGCGGCGGCTTCGTCGCGCGCGGCCTGTGGGACAATCGGCCTAGGGACAATTTCGGCCTCGGCCTCGTCTATGCCAGGGTCAATCCACGCATCGCCGATCGCCAGCGCGACCAGCAGATGCTGGGACAGGATGTCGATCCGCAGCGCTGGGAAGCGAGCGGCGAAATCTTCTATGGCTGGCAGGCGACCCGCGCCCTGCTGCTGCGCCCCAACCTCCAATATATCCACCGCGTCGGGGCGACGAGCCGCTATCCCGATGCGGTGGTGGCCGGCATGACGATCAAGCTGATCCTCTGACCCTGCTCAATCGACCGGGTTCTCGGCGCGGAACCGGTTCTGTGCGGCCAGCCGGACGCCGGCATTGGGTGCGCCATAGCCCGTATAGCCACGATCGCGCTGGACGAACTCGAAGAAGAACAGCTTGTCGAAAGCGCGGCTGTAGAGTTGCCAGAAGCCATCACCATCGGCATCCTCGTCATAGAGGATGCCCAGCGCCTGCATCCGCTCCACCAGCGCATCGTCAAAACCGAAGCGGGCGGCGATGTCGGCATAATAATTGGCCGGGATGGTCAGCACCGCGGCGCCCTCATCCCGCAATGCCTGCGCCGTCGCGAAGATATCGTCGGTCGCCAGCGCCACATGCTGATAGCCGCCGCCAATCCCCTGGTCGAGGAAGCGGGACGACAGCGTCTCGCGCGCATCCGATGCATTGAGCGTCACGCGGAAGGCGCCGTCGGGCGCCTGCAAGGCCTGGCTATGCACCAGCCCCGACGGATCGATCACATCCTGCGCCGCCTTGGCCTCCAGCCCGAACAGGGCGCGCCAGTAAAGCTGCCAGGACAGGAATTCGTCATTATGGACGACGGCGGCGAGATGGTCGAAGCCATGGGCATGGACCGGCGCATCGGGCGCTGCCTCGATCGCCTGGAACTCGCGTGCCCACAGCCCTTCGACCTCATTATCGTCGATCAGATAGACCAGGCTGCCGCCGACCCCGCGCAGCGCCGGCATCGCCATCCGGCCGGGGCGGCCTTCCGCGCTATAGGCCTTGATCCCCAGCGCCGCCGCGCGCGCCTGCACCGCCGCCTTGTCCCTCACCCGCACGCCGATCGCGCAGATGGACGATCCATGCGCCGCACGATAGGCGCTGGCAAAGCCCTTGGGCTCGGCATTGACGACCAGATTGACGCCGTCCTGACGCCATCGCGTCACCTTCTTCTGGCGATGCTCGCCGGCAAGGCTGAAGCCCAGTGTCATCAGCGTGCGGCCCAGCCGCGCGGAATCGGCGCTGGCGGCGGTGAATTCCACGAACTCGGCGCCCAGCACCGGCTCCGGCGCGGGCATGGTCGACGGGCGCCCCAACTGCCGCAGCGCCGCATCGCGCACATAGTCGAGCGAACGATGCCCGTCCTCCGCCACCAGCGTCGCCGCATTGGAGCGGAACCGGTCGTTGAAGATTTCCAGCGACAGTGGCCCGTCATAGCCGGTGGCCAATATCTCCGCGACGAAGCCGGCGACATCCAGCCCGCCCTGCCCCGGCAGGTTGCGGAAATGGCGGCTCCAGTAGAGCAGGTCCATGTCGAGCAGCGGCGCATCGGCGAGCTGGACGAAGACGATCTTGTCGCCACGGATATCGCGGATGCTGTCGCTCGGAATCTTGCGCGACAGCGAATGGAAACTGTCGAGGATGATGCCGATATGGGGATGGTCGACCTGCTCGACGATCGACCAGACATCGCGATGATCGAACACATGCCGGCCCCAGGCCAGCGCCTCATAGCCCACCAATAGGCCGCGCCTGGCCGCCCGCTCGCCCAGGTCCCGGAAATCGTCGACGATCCGCTCCCGCTCCCCCAGCGACGCGGGCGAGCAGTTGGAGCAGACCAGGATGCGATCGGTACCCAGTTCGCCCATCAGGTCGAACTTGCGCTCGGCCCGGCCGAAGGCGCGCTGGCGCAGCGCGCCCGGCATCCCCTCGAAATCGCGGAAGGGCTGGTAGAGCATGCAGGCAAGGCCCAGATCGTCCAGCATGCGCCGCACGTCCCGCGGCGCCAATTCCGACCCGATCAGGTCATTCTCGAATATCTCGACCCCGGCAAAGCCGGCCGCGGCAGCGGCACGCAATTTCTCTTCAAGCGTGCCGCGCAGCGAGACGGTGGCGATGGCGTTGGACATGGGGGATCTCCTTGGAGTCCCCTTATCCCACAGCCCGGCACCGCCATTTAACCGCTCAAGACCGACTATCCCATAGCATAGAGTTATAGGATGGCCGCCCGGATCAGGACGGGATCAGCCCCTTGCCCGCCAGCCGGCCGCGCTCGGCCGCGACCTGCGCCGCGGTCTGCTTGCCGCCCGCGCGCACCTTGGCGACCTCGGCCGCGGTAAAGGGCGCGGCGGGCTTGGCCGCCTTCTTGAGCGACACCGCATGATTGAGCACATCGGCAATATCCTGGTCGGACATGGTGCCCATGCCCGGCATCAGGCCGGTGATCTTCCTGTCGTCCACGGTGATCGGGCCATAAATGCCATAGAGCAGCACCATGGCGAGATAGCGCCGCCCTTCCGGACTGGTCGCGATCTGCGCGACCCGGCCATTGAGGCGCGGAAACTGGCCCGGCAGGCCCGCGCCCGAGGGCTGATGGCACATGGAGCAGCGGTTGGCGAAGGTCTGCGGACCGGTCGCCTGTGCCGCCCCCGGCAAACCAGCCGCCGCAACCGCCATCAGAGAGAATGTGACGCGCTTGATACCCTGAATCATCGCCTGAAATGTCCCCGCACATATGGACGTTTGCCCCGGAAGCCGCCCCCGACAAGGTGCCGCACCGGATTTCACGCCTCTTCCCAAGATTATGTGGATGCGCAAATACTGGACAGTCTTCAAATATTCGTCAAGCCCGCTGTTGCGAGCGATGCGCAAAGGGTGGCGAACCGGGCCGCGCCGTGGTAGGAGGGCCGCCAAGGCAGATGTGATATGATACTCGCTCCCTCACGGCCCGGCATCTATGCCCGTGGGTCCGAAACGGTGGACCAGATCCTCAAGGCAGCGCTGGACGTGCTGATCGACGAGGGTGCCGATGCCTTCACGCTGCGCCGCATCGCCGCGCGCTGCGACATGAAGGTCGGCAATGTCAGCTATCATTTCCCGCGCAAGGAAATGCTGATCCAGGTGATGCTGGACGAGATGCTGGAATCCTATGACAAGCTGCTGGAGGAGATGGTGCGCAAGCCCGGCCTGACCGCCGAGGAACGGCTCAAGCTGGTCATCATCCTGTGCCTGGAGGATATCCAGACCAAGCGCACCACCCATTTGTTCACCGAACTCTGGGCGCTCGCCAACCAGAGCGAGTTCGTCGCCGACCGGGTGCGCCTGTTCTACAGCAAGGTGCATGAGGTGATCGGCGAATATGTGGCGCAGATCAACCCGGCCCTGACCCCGGACGATGTGCATAGCGTCGCCCTGTTCATCAGCGCATCGATGGAAGGATCGACGCCGTTCCTGGGGCATCAGAAGCCCTGGGCGGCCAAGATGCCGGTCTTTACCGCGCTGGCCGCAATGTCGTTCGTGCATCTTGCCAAGACGGTGACTTCGCGCGATCTTGCAGGGCTGATGACAGAAGCGGCCTGACGCCGCCCCAAGGGGGAGAGATGGTCTGAACGGCAGGGGCGCCACCGGCGCCTGTTCATGCTGTGGGGGCCATCATGACGCAAAGCCGTATATTGCCCGGATGGGCACCGGACCGGACCATCGCCTGCATCGCGGCCGCCGCGCTCGCGCTGCTGCAACCCGGCATCGATCCCATCTTCCTCACCCTGCTGACCGCCGCCACCGGGCTTGATCCGTCCGATCATGGCTGGATCGTCGGCGCGACCCAGGGCGGCATGGCGATCGGCGCGATCCTGGTCTGGCGCGGCGGCGCGCATCTGCCCACCAGCGCGCCGGCGTTCGCCGCGCTGATCGCGCTGGCCGCCAGCCTGATAACGCCGGCGCTCGACGAGCTGGCAACGCTCATCGTCGCGCGCGGCCTGTTCGGCGTCGGCATGGGCGTCGCCTATACCCATGCGATGAGCGCCGCCGCCTCGCAGCGCCCGACCGGCGCCTATGCCGCCGTCTTCCTGGTCCAGTTGCTGCTGTCCACCCTAGTCGCGCTGGCGCTCCCGGCGATCGGCGACAGCGCCGGGCCGGCCGCTGCGCTGCGCCTGCTGGCGCTCGCGCCGATCGGCGTGCTGCTACTCAGCCTGCTGATGCCGGCCGCCGATCCGGCGCAGACGCCCACCGGCGACGCCAATGAACGCGCCCCTACCCCGCCGCGCGCCTGGGCACTGGCCGTCGCCCTGTTCTGCTTCATCGCCGCCACCATGATGATCTGGAGCTTTTCCGGCGCGCTGGCACTGGCCGCCGGCATCGACGACAGCGTGATCGGCGAAGCCGTGGCGATCGGGTCGGTGATCGGCGCGCTAACCGCGATCGCGCTGATGCGCGAACAGAGCATCGTGCCGCTGCCGATGACCGGCCTGCTGTGCGCCTTCTGCCTGCTCGCCCCGCTCGCCCTCACTCGCCCTGGCGCACCGACCCTGTTCATCCTGGCGATCGGCCTGCTCAATATCGGGTCGACCGCCACCATCATCCGCTTTTCCGGCCTTGCCACGGCAGCGGGTGGCGGCAGCCCGCTGTTCCGCCGCTTCGTCGCCTGCGTCCATAGCCTGGGCATGATCGCCGGGCCGGTGGCGGGATCGCTGCTGTCCGACGGGTTGGGGCAACAGGGGTTGGTCGATGGCGCGCTGGTCGCGCTCACCGGCGGCTGTTTCGCGCTGCTGGTCGCTGCCGCACCCGACAGGCTGCGCCTGCCCCGGATCGAGGGCGTTCACGAGATTATCGCTTAAATTTGCTGCGGCGCAAAAATATTTGGCAAGGAGCGCCTCCACCCCCTTGACCAATCCTTGACACTTGTCCAGCCTTCATTCCAGCGGCGAAACGCGGACCAGCTGAGTCCAGCGCCGCCGCACCGATCAAGGGGGATCACACCAGATGTCGAGCGCCGCCGTCAGGGGATTTTTCGCCACCGCCGCCATGGGTTTCGCCCTGTGCGCAGCCATCACCGCCCATGCGGCGCCCGCCGACACCACGGCCGCGCTGGAACCGGAAACATCCGATATCGTGACGATGGAACCGCCCAAGCCCAACTGGTTCTTCGTCGACGGCGGATGGGACATGCCGGGCACCAGCATCTTCGACGGCGACAGCGGCAAGATGGTGGGCATGGTCGAAACCCGGCGTCTCGCCGACATGGCGATCGATCCGGCCGGCCAATATTATTATGTCGCCGAAACCATCTGGTCGAAGGGCGATCGCGGCACGCGGCAGGACATGGTGTCGGTCTATGACACGCGCGAGCTGAAGCTGGTCACCGAAATCACCATTCCCGACCGCATCCTGATCGGATCGCGCAAGAACAACTTCATCATCAGCGACGATGGCAAGACCGGCTTCGTCTATAATCTCAGCCCCGCTTCCTCGGTGAACATCGTCGATCTGGTGAAGCGCAAGTTCGTCGCCAATGTCGAAGTGCCCGGCTGCGCCAGCATGATGCCCAATCCGGGCGTCGGCTTTTCCGCGCTGTGCGCCGACGGGTCGCTCGCCACCGTGAAGCTGACCGGCAGCAAGGCCGACATCACCCATAGCGCGCCCTTCTTCTCGGCCACCGACGATCCGATCTTCGACAATTTCACCTATGACCGGAAGAAGAAGGAAACGACCTTCCTCAGCTACACCGGCCAGATCTGGACCGCGAAGCTTGGCCCGGCGCCGACCATCTCCGCCCCCTTCTCGATCCAGGCCGCCGCCGGTATCCGTCCCGGCGAAACCAAGCCGCTGGAGCTGAACTGGTATCCCGGCGGGCGCCAGCCGATGGCGCTGCACCGCGCCACCGGCCATTTGTTCGTGCTGATGCACATGGGCGAATATTGGTCGCACAAGGCGTCCGGCACGGAAGTGTGGGAGGTCGATCTCGCCACGCAGAAGGTGGTGAAGCGCCGCCCGCTGGAAGAGCCAATGAACAATATCGAGGTCACCCAGTCCGACAAGCCGCTGCTCATCATGGACGGCGAAAAGGGCACAGCCCTCGTCATCGACCTCGCCACCTGGGAGGAAAAGCACAAGATCGAGAAGGCCGGCGGCAGCACCATCACGGTCGCGGACCCGTCCTGACCATGACACTGGGTCTGGCGATCGCCGCGCTGGCGGCTGCCATCGGGATCGGCCTCATCCTGTTGCAGGCGGGCGTATCGAAGCTGCGCCACCGCATCCTGCTGCCCGGCGTGATCGCCAATTACCGGCTGCTGCCGCCGGCGCTGGTCGCGCCCGCCGCGATCCTGCTGCCACTGGCGGAGATCGCCATCGGCGCCACGCTGATCGCCGGTCTTGCCCCGGCGCCGGTGCTGCTCGCCATGCTGCTGCTTAGCCTCTTTGCCGGGGCGATGGCGATCAACATCGCGCGCGGGCGCAGCCATATCGATTGCGGTTGCGGACGTTCCCAACTGCGCCATCCGATCGGCTGGCCGCTGGTGATCCGCAACCTGCTGCTGATCGCGCTGGTCGCGCCGCGCCTGCTGCCTGCCCCGCCGCTGTCCGCGCTGGACATCGCCACCGCGGCCGCTGGCGGCATTTCCCTGTTCCTCGCCTTCCATCTGCTCGGCGCCATTCTGGCGCTGATCGCCACGCCCGCCGCCGCCTACCGGAGATAGACCTATGCTGACGTCGCTCATCATCGCGCAGATCCTGTCCTGGGTCGCAATCTTCGCGCTCGGCATCGCCCTGCTGGCGGTCGCGCGGCAGGTCGGCGTGCTGCACATCCGCGTGGCGCCCGCCGGCGCGCTCGCCACCAGCGGCGGCCCGGCGGTGGGCGACGCCATCGTCAAGATCGATACCCGCACCATCGACGGCGCGCCCGTCACGATCGGCGGCCATGCCCATGGCACGGCGCTGCGCCTCTTGATGTTCGTCTCCGCCCAATGCCCGCTGTGCAAGAATATCATCCCGATGGCCAAGTCCTTCGCGCGGGACGAGCGGGTCGCGCTGACCTTCGTGGGCGACGATGATGTCGCCGCCCAGCGCGTGATGATCGCCCAGCACGGGCTGGAGGCCTATGCCTTCGTCAACGGGCCAGAAGCGGGCCAGGCCTATGGCGTCGCCAAGCTGCCCTTCGCCGTGCTGCTCGATGCCGAGGGCACCATCCTGTCCAAGGGACTGGTCAACAGCCGCGAGCATCTCGAAAGCCTGGTCGTCGCCCATGAAATGGGGATCGCCACGGTGCAGGATTATATCGGTTCGCTCAAAGCCCAGGCGGCCTGATCGCAAGTTCAAAGGGGGTCCGTGACATGAAGAAGTTCGACGCCGACGCCATGGGGGAAAAGCTGCTGCGGCGCCTCGCCGGGGGGACATCGCGCCGCTCGATGCTCTCGCGCCTGGGGGCCGCCCTGGTCGCTGCGCCTGCCTTCCCGCTGCTGCCGGTCAGCCGCGCCGAAGCGGCCAAGCCCGACCGCTCGCCCGAGGCCAAGACCGCCTTTGCCCGCACTGCGCAGAGCAAGGACGAGACCAAGTGCGACTATTGGCGCTATTGCGCGATCGACGGCGCGCTGTGCACCTGCTGCGGCGGCGGCATCCATAGCTGCCCGGCGGGCGCGGAGCCCTCGCCCGTTTCCTGGGTTGGCACCTGCATCAACCCGGACGACGGCAAGGCCTATCTGATCGCCTATCGCGACTGTTGCGGCAAGCCGGCCTGCGGCCAGTGCGGCTGCGACAATACCGACCGTGAGACCCAGCTCTACATGCCCCAGCTCAACAATGACGTGATCTGGTGCTTCGGCACCAGCAGCATGGAATATCATTGTTCGACCGCCGTGCTGGTCGGCGCGGCCAGCTGAGGCCGGCAGAGCATGCGGCATGCGCTGCTGATCGGATCGCTGGCGCTGCTCGGCGCGGTCGGCATCGGCCGCGCCGCCCTGCCGCCGATGGGCCTGTTGCCCAGCGCGATCACTGACCCGGACCTCGCCCGGTCCGACTATGTCGAAAATTGTGGCGGCTGCCACGGGGTGCAGGGCAGCGCCGCGCCTGCGGCCCTGCCCGAACTGCGCGGCCGGGTCGGCTGGTTCCTCTGCACGCCCCAGACCCGCGCCTATCTCATCCGCCTGCCCAATGTCGCGCTCAGCCGGATCAAGGATAATCAGCAACTGGCCGACATGATGAACTTCGTCGTCTTCGGCCTGGGCGGCGGCAGCGTGCCGCAGGGCAGCCCGCCCTTCACCGCCGAGGAAGTCGCCCATGAACGGCGCTTCGCCCTGTCCGCCGCCTCGCTGACCGCCGAACGCGCCCGCCATGTCGAAACCGCGATCCGCAAATGCCATGCGCCCGCCTCGCTCCGGCAGATGTTTCCGTCTGCAGGGCGATAGCGCTGCCACGGGCACCGCTGTCCTACACGCCGCTTTTCTGATCTATCCCTCGCCATGCGACAGATGCTGTTCCCCCTCCCCCAACCCGGCCGCCCGGCGCGTGGCAGGCGCCTATGTGGCGCGCCCCTGTCGCGTCATAGGCGCGCGACAGGGGCAAATGGCCCCAATAGGCCGTTTACACTGTGAACTTCGGCAGACGCGTGCCCGATCGCGGGCGCCGCCATGCTTCAGAATTTCGCCTTCACCCCGGCATACCAGCGACGCGGTGCACCGGCGCCATAGGCCCTCGGATCGCTCGCCCCCGGCGCCTCGTCCAGTTCGATTTCGTCCACCTCGGTAAAGGTGCCGAAGGTCGCATAATGGCGGTCGAACAGGTTGCGGACCTCGCCGAACAGGGTGACGCCGCGGATGATGTCGATGCCGGCGCGGATATTGGCGATCAGATAGCCGGGCACCCTGGCATTCTGGTTCGCCTCGTCACCGACCAAATATTGGCCGGACCGGGCGATCAGGTCGCCACCGAACGACCAGCCCCGTTGGCCGCCCAGTTTGCCGGCATAGTCGAGGCTCAGCGTGGCGCTGTGGCGCGGGATGCCGGGCAGGCGGTCGCCCTTGCCAACGTCGATCGTGCCGTCGTCATTCGCCTCCGGGTTGGCCGGACTGCTCAGTTCCAGCGCGCTGCGATAGGTCGCATCGGTGAAGGCATAGCTCAGGCCCGCGCTGAAACCGCCCCGCGCCGCCTTGACCGACGCTTCGACACCCTGGCGCCGGGTCTTGCCGATATTCTGGAAATAGGCCCGACCACGAATGTCCGAAGCAATATATTGGATATCGTCATGATTGCCGGTGCGATAGGCCGAGACCAGCCAGTCGGCGGTCCAGCCACCAGCCACGAAGCGGCCCGAACCGCCCGCCTCCCAGCTTTTCGCCACCACCTGCTTCAGCGGCGGATCGGCAATGAAGAAATTGGTCAGGCTGCACGGCGCATTCTCGTCGGCACAGGACAGTTCGGCCGGGGTCGGCGCGCGATTGGTCTCGGCATAGCCGGCCCGCAGCGACAGCCCGTCCGAAACCCGATAGTCCAGCTCCGCGCCGGGGTTCAGCCGCTGGAACCGATGCCGCCCGTTCAGCGCCGTGCCGAACTGGTCGACCAGTTCGATCCGCGCATGGTTCCAGCGCAGCCCCAGTTCCGCCGTCAGCCCCGGCGCCAGCGGCAATCGGTCCTGCACGAACACGCCCCAATAATCGGTGTGTGCGACCAGCCCGACCGGCGCAATCGCACCGTCCGGCTGGACGATGATCGATCCCAGCCCCTCGACGCTGCGCTCGTCCGTCATCGCCCCCAGTTCGGTCGATGTGTCGAACCGGGTGCGGCTCGTGTCATAACTCATGCCGATCGCAAAATGATTGATCCCGCCCATCAGCGCCCGATCGTCGATCAACTGCGCCAGCACGCCCATCGCATCGGTCCGAGTCCGCCCCCGGTTGAGCACGCCATAACCCTCGCCACCCAGACTGTCGGCAATGGCATTGCCGTTCGCATCGGTCAGGACGGCCTGAACCTCATCCTCATCATCGCCCCCCACCGTTTCCAGGCAGAGCAGCCCGGCGGCCTCTTCTTCCTCGCACCCCTCGATATCGGCGGCATCGCCATTGACCGTGCGCAAGGTCAGCCGCTGGGCATAGAGCGTCCCTTCGATCCGGGTCGTGTCGGACAGCGCCACCCAGGGGTGCAGGCTGATCCGGCCATAGCTACTGCGGCTATTGTCCGGCCAGGTGAAGACGGCGCGCCGGTCTGCCGCCAGCAGTTCGACCGGCGACACGCCATTGCCGGTCAGGTCGGTCTTTGCCCCGACCAGCTTCATGTGCAGCCCACCCTTCTCCGTATCAAAGCCAAGGTCGGCATAGCCATTATAGAGATGCGACGGGCTATGATCGCGCCAGCCATCGTCATGGCTATATTGGAAGGCGCCGAACGCGCTGAAATTGCCGCGCGTAAAGCCGCCGGCGATGCTCGCCTCGGCATAGCCGAAACGGCCGCCTGTTGCGCTTGCCTCCAGCCCCGCATCGCTGCGCCCGTCCTTCGTCTCCAGCAGGATCGCACCGCCCAGCGCATTGAGGCCATAGACCGGGCTGGCATCGAGCAGGCTCAATTTACGGATCGCCGCCTCGGGGATCAGGTCGAACTGGACGGTATCGCCGAACGGCTGGTTGAAACGAGCGCCATCCATATAGACGGCCAGCCCCTGCGCCTGCCCCTGCAGCGGCGAGGCGACGAAACCGCGATAGACAAGATTGGGCTGCCAGGGATTATTCTGCGCGTCCTGCAGCGTGATGCCGGCAATATTGCGGGTCAGTGCGCCGAGCAGGTCGGGCGTGCCGGTGAGCGAGATATCCCGACTGGAAATGGACAGCGCATCATCGACATCGATCGCCCCGCCCGGCGCCGTGACGATGATCGTCTGTGCCGGGCCAGCATCGGGCTCTTCCGCCCATGCCAGCGCCGGTATCAGCGCCACGCCCGCCAGTCCCGCGCAAAGCCAGCCCTTGCCCCGCATATCCCACTCCCATCTCTGTTTATGGAAAGGACGCTAGGGAGGGCCGGCCATCGCCTCCATTATACCTTGGGTCGCATTTGTCCTTCAAGCCGCGACCCCGGCGCGGCTGCGCACCAGATCCGCGACCACGCTGGGATCGGCCAACGTGCTGACATCGCCCAGCGCCTGGGCCGAAACCTCCCCCTCGGCGATCTTGCGCAAGATGCGGCGCATGATCTTGCCCGATCGTGTCTTGGGCAGGCCCGGCGCGAACTGGATCACATCGGGCGTGGCGATCGGCCCGATCTCGCTGCGCACCCATTGGGTCAGGGCACGGCGCAACTCGTCGCTTGGCTCCTCGCCCACATTCAGCGTGACATAGGCATAGATGCCCTGCCCCTTGATGTCGTGCGGCATGCCGACCACCGCCGCCTCCGCCACGGTCGCATGCAGCACCAGCGCGCTCTCGACCTCGGCCGTGCCCATGCGATGGCCCGACACATTGATGACATCGTCGACCCGGCCGGTGATCCAGTAATAGCCGTCCGCATCCCGCCTAGCGCCGTCGCCGGTGGTATATTTTCCGGGAAAAGTGGTGAAATAGGTCTGAAAGAAGCGCTCATGATCGTTCCAGACGGTGCGCATCTGGCCGGGCCAGGACCGGGCGATCACCAGATTGCCTTCGCTCGCCCCCTCCTGCACCACGCCCTCGCCGTCGACGATCTGCGCCTCGACACCGGGCATGGGGAAGGTCGCACTGCCGGGCTTGAGGTCAGTGGCGCCCGGCATCGGCGCGATCATCGCGCCGCCGGTCTCGGTCTGCCACCAGGTGTCGATGATCGGGCAGCGCCCCTCGCCCGCAACGCCATGATACCAGCGCCAGGCCTCCGGGTTGATCGGCTCGCCCACGCTGCCCAGCAATTGGAGCGACGCGCGGCTGGTATTCGCGACATGATGGTCGCCCTCCTTCATCAGCGCGCGCAGCACGGTCGGCGCCGTGAACAGGGTATGGACCTGATGCCGGTCCACCACTTCCCAGATGCGGCTGGGCGTCGGCCAGCTCGGCAGGCCTTCATACATCAGCGTCGTCGCGCCATTGGCCAGCGGACCATAGACGATATAGCTGTGTCCCGTGACCCAGCCGACATCGGCCGCGCACCACCAGACGTCGCCGGGCCGATAATCGAAGCAGAGCGCATGGGTGAGGCTGGCCCAGAGCAGATAACCGCCGCTCGAATGGACCACGCCCTTGGGCTTGCCAGTGGAACCGGAGGTGTAGAGCAGGAACAGCGGGTCTTCCGCGTTCATCACCTCGGCCGGGCAATCGGGCGCGACACCGGCCATCACCTCGTCATACCAGCTGTCGCGGCCCGGCTGCATCGCCACCGCCCCGCCGGTCGCGCGCACCACCAATACCCGGCGCACGCTGGTGCAATGGTCGAGCGCCAGCGCCGCGTCGACATTGGCCTTGAGCGGCACGCGCTTGCCGCCGCGTCGTCCCTCGTCGGCGGTGACGACGATGCTGGAATCGCAGTCGGTGATGCGGCCTGCCAGCGCCTCGGGCGAAAAGCCGCCGAACACGACGCTGTGGATCGCGCCGATCCGGGCGCAGGCGAGCAGCGCCACCGCCGCCTCCGGGATCATCGGCATATAGATGGTGATGCGGTCGCCCCGGCGCGCGCCGGCGTCCTTTAGCACATTGGCGAAGCGGCAGACCTCGGCATGGAGTTCACGATAGGTCAGGCTGCGCGGAGCGTCCGCCGGATCATCGGGTTCCCAGAGGATCGCGGTGACATCGCCCCACTCGGCCAGATGCCGGTCGAGACAATTGGCCGACACGTTGAGCGTGCCGTCGGCGAACCACTGGATGCCGAAATCCGCTTCGTCGAAACTGCTTTCCGACGCGCGGGTCGGCGGCGTGATCCAGTCCAGCCGCTGCGCCTGCTCCAGCCAATAGGCACTACCGTCATCGAGCGAGCGGAGATAATCGGCGGCGCGCACCGCCTGGTTCATGCGGGCATGGGCCGCCCAGTCAGCAGGTATCGGAAACAGGTCTTCGGACATGATGGCTCCCTTCATTGGCCGAACCGCACGCCGATCCAGAGCGTCCTGGGCGTACCCAGGTCGATCGATCCACCGGCATTGCGGGTGACGATATCCTCGTCGAACAGGTTCTCAGCCCGCGCGACCAGGCTGATGCCATGGCCGATCGGCAGCCGGGCGAGGGCGTCGAGCGTCAGCGCATCGGGCAGCACATCGCTCTGCAGATCATCCTCATATTGCTTGGCCGTGTAGCGCAGCGTCGCCGAAAGCTCCGGCCCGGCCTTGGGCGCCCAGGCCAGCGTCGCGCTGGCGAAATGGCGCGGCACCTGCGCCGGCGCGAAGCCGTCGAATGCCATGCCCGGCGCATCGACCTTGCTGTGGCTGTAGGCATAGG
>NZ_QLJK01000055.1:0-12168 GCF_003950715.1 Sphingomonas sp. S-NIH.Pt3_0716
GCGCGAAAATGAATCACGCGGAGGCGCGGAGAAGAAAAGGGAAGGCCAACTTGGGTGGGAACAAGACATAGCCCCTCCCTTCCAGGGAGGGGTTGGGGTGGGTTGCGAGCGTAGCGAGCTTCTGCCCGATCGACCGTAGACCGCCGCTACGCGGCGCACCCACCCCCGTCCCCTCCCTAGAAGGGAGGGGAGTAGGGAACGTCCGCTTCTGGTCGTTCTAGGCCATCCTCCCCTTGCAGGGGAGGAATTTACGATCGCTTCTGGTCGCAGCCCGTGATCCCCACCGGCGTCATCCTGACGGAAGTCAGGATCCATTCTGCGCTATGCCCGAGAGCAAGCGCTGAATGGATCCCGGATCAAGTCCGGGATGACGATGGAGGGAGAGGAGGTGGCTTTCCGGCGAAAGGTCATGGATGGGTAGCACAATATTTGGTTTCAATGTGAGACCTTTATTCCTGTGTGCGCGGGCGCTACATCGAAGCGTCATGGGCCGGGCTTAGGCTGGCGCCGTTGCAATATAAGGATTTCTCATGCTGATCGACCGTCTGAACTGGCGTTATGCCACCAAGAAGATGAACCCGGACAAGGTGGTGGCCGAGGACAAGGTGGAGCGCATCCTGGAGGCGGTGCGGCTGGCGCCGACGTCGAGCGGGTTGCAGCAGTTCGAGGTGATCGTCGTCACCAACAAGGATATCCGCGCCAAGATCCGGGCGATCGCCTGGGACCAGGCGCAGGTGACCGATGCGTCGCATCTGGTCGTCTTTGCCGCCTGGGACAATTATACCGCCGACCGGATCAACGGCATGTTCGACCTGGTCAATGACGAGCGCGGTTTCCGCAACGAGGGTTGGGAAGCCTATCGCCAGATGCTGCTCAACACCTATCCGCAGCGCGACGCGCAGACCAATTTCGAACATGCCGCGCGCCAGGCCTATGTCGGCCTGGGCATCGCACTGACCGCCGCCGCCTTTGAAGAGGTGGACGCGACGCCGATGGAGGGCTTTGACCCGGCCGCGCTGGACGAGATACTCGACCTGCGGGCGCGCGGGCTGCGCTCGGTGGTGATGATGCCGCTGGGCTATCGCGCGGACGAGGGCGACTGGCTGGTCAATTTGAAGAAGGTGCGCCGCCCGGCCGCCGACTTCATCTCGCGCATCGATTGATGGCGCCCGGATAGGGATTAACCGCAATAGGCGGTGGTCCGTGACGGCCCCTATATGGGGCTGTGAACAAGGAGGATGGGCGCCGGAACAAGGCGCTCTCCTGCTTCGTTTCGCACCGATCAGGAGTGACGGACATGAAGATGGTCAGGATGATCGCGGCGGTGGCCGCTGTTACGATGGTCGCAACCCCGGTGCTGGCGGCGAGCCTGAACAGCAAGGATCGAGCGCGGGTGGCGCGGGCCGATCCGCGCGACCGCGACGATGTGCGCTATTGCCTGCTCCAGGGCAAGAAGGGCCGCGACAAGGGTACCGCGATCGGCGCGGGCGTGGGTGCGGGCGCGAGCATCATCGCCGGCGGCGGCGTGGGCGAGACGGTGCTGGCCGGCGCCGGTGGCGCGGCGGCGGGGCGGCTGATCGGCAAGGGATCGGGCACCAATTCCCGCTGCGACGAGGTGCTGCGGCGGAACAGATGATCCGGGCCTGAGGCCGGGCGAAAGGGGCGCGGATTTCCGCGCCCTTTTTCGTGGATATGGTCAGAGGCCGGCGACGAGTGCGCGCAGGGCGGTGTGGGGCGAGGCGGCGAGATGGTCGCGCATCATGGTGCGGAAGGCGGGGGTGGCGCTGGTCGCGGCGGTCTGCATCCAGTGGGTGGCGGCGGCGATGTCGCCGGCGTCGGCCAGCAGCCGGCCATGGTTGAACTGGCCGCGAAAATCGCCGCCCTCCGCCGCGATACGATAGCATTCGCCGGCGCGGGGCAGGTCGCGGGGGAGGAGGCGGCCTTCCTCATGAAAGGCGCCGAGGAAATTGATCGACTTGGCATGGCCGAGGGCAGCAGCCTTCTGGAACCAGTCGAGCGCCGCCTGTTCATCCTGGGCCACGCCCGCGCCGAGGCCGAGCGCGCTGCCCCAGTTATACATGCCCCAGTCGAGGCCAGCTTCGGCTGCGCGGCGATAGCAGGCGGCGGCTGCGACCGGATCGACCGGCGTGCCCCAGCCCTTTTCATGGCAGCGGCCGACCATGTTGATCGCCATCACATGGCCCGACGCGGCGGCGAGGCCGAAGTGGCGGAAGGCTTCGGCCGGGTCGGCGGCGATGCCCTGACCGTCGAGCAGCAGCTGGCCATAATAGGCCTGGGCGTCGGGCAGGCCGGCCTCGGCACCGGCGCGGATCAGCGCGGCGGCGGCTTCCGGCGAGGCGGCGAGCTGCGCGCGCATCTGGTCGGCGGTCTGGGACAGGAGGGGCGAGGGGGCGGTCATCAGGGCAGGTCTCTGGCTTGGATATTGCGACTGATTAGCAGGGTGGGGCGGCGCTGGAAACAGGGCGGCAATATTTTGGGCGGGCGAGTCCGAAGGGCGTGCCCCTCTCCAAGTTTCGGTAGGCGGCTGGGCGCCGCTTTCCAGCTTTTGGCAGGCGGCTGGCGCCGCGGGCCTTCCCTATCCTCTCCCCGAAGGGGCGAGGATTTTTTGCATAGGGGGATGCTCCGAAGCGGAGGGGGCGCCGGCCCTTTATCGATCCGTGAACCGAACCCAGGATTTTACCTCGGTTTCCCTTGGTCGGCCCTGGTCGTCGAGCGCCGGCAGATAGCGCTGGCCCATCGCCACGAGGCAGGCGGTGTCGTCATATCGGCGCGTGCCGGATGATTGGGTGATGCGGCAGGACCGGGGGCGGCCGGTGGCGTCGAGCCGGATGGTATAATCGCTTTGCAGCGCGGTTGCTGCCTTGTCCGGGTCGCTTGCGATCGGCGCCTTGCCGTCGAGGGCGATCGGCGTGGCGCCGCCCATGTCGCCCTGGAAAGTCGATGGTGCCGGCTCCCAGAACAGGCGGACGACCGGGATCGTCCCATCCTGACCATTTCTGTCCTTCACCGCTGCCATCCAGCCCATCTTCATCATGGCGAGCCGGCAGCTTGCCACGGCGATGGCGGTGCCGCCGGTGATGGCCGAGGGGGTGCAATCCAGCTGGTCGCTGTTGGGGCGGCGCGTGATGCGGACGGTGGCGGCACCGGTCGATGCGGGCGGCAGGGCGACGAGCGCATAATCCTGGGGCGTGGGCAGGACGAGGGGCGTGACGACCGGCCCGCTGGCCTGGGCGAGTATGAGCAGGATTGGTGCGAGGGGCATGGGCGCAGATTTGATCGCCGCCTGGCTTTTGTAAAGGCGGGTCGGTCCGCAAGGGCGCGCTCCTCTACAGGTTTCGGTAGGCGGCTGGGGGCGCTTTCCAGCTTTTGGCAGGCGGCTGGCGCCGCGGGCCTCCACTATCCTCTCCCCGGCGGGGCGAGGATTTTTGTTTATGGGGACGATCCGATGAAATGGTTCGGGATGAAGGCGGCGGCGGGAGAAGCCGGACAGGAGGGGCGGGGGCGGCCGGTGCTGGCGCGGGCCTGGGGATCGGGCGCGGTGGCGCTGGGCGAATGGCCGGCCAGTTATGAGGCGCAACTGCGCGCCGGGGTGATCGGCAATCCGGTGGCGCAGCGGGCGATGCGGCTGGTGTCCGAAGCTGCCGGGGCGTGCGCGCTGAAGGTCGGCGGGGTGGACGCCGGAGCGGCGGTGCGGATCGGGGCGCTGGTGGCGCGGGCGTCGGCGGGGCAGGGCCTGATCGAGACGCTGGCGAGCCATGTGCTGCTGCACGGCAATGGCTATGTGCAGGTGATTGCGGGCGCGGACAGGATGCCGGCCGAGTTGTTCGCGCTGCGGCCCGAGCGGGTGAGCGTGGAGGCGGATGCGCGCGGCTGGCCCGCCGCCTATCTTTATCGGGTGGGCGAGAGCGTGACCCGGCTGTCGCCCGAGGATGGCGCGGGGCGGACCAGCCTGCTCCATATCCGCGCGCTCCATCCGCTCGACGATCATTATGGCCTGGGCTGTGTCGGTGCGGCGGCGGGGGCGGTGGCGATCCACAATGCCGCCACGGTGTGGAACAAGGCGCTGCTCGACAATGCGGCGCGGCCTTCGGGCGCGATGGTCTATGCGCCGGGCGACGGATCGGTGCTGAGCGCGGAACAGTTTGAGCGGGTGCGGCGCGAGATGGAAGCCGCGTTCAGCGGCGCGGCCAATGCCGGGCGGCCGATGCTGCTGGAGGGCGGGCTCGACTGGCGGGCGATGAGCCTGTCGCCGGCCGAGATGGACTTTGTGGGATTGAAGGCGGCGGCGGCGCGCGAGATCGCGCTGGCGTTCGGCGTGCCGCCGATGCTGATGGGGCTGCCGGGCGACAATAGCTATGCCAATTATCGCGAGGCGAACAAGGCGCTGTGGCGGCAGACGATCTTGCCGCTGGTGGGGAAGATCGGCGCGGGGCTGGCGCAGGGATTGCAGGGCTGGTGGCCGGGGCTGAGCCTGGTGCCGGATCTGGACGCGGTACCGGCGCTGTCGGACGAGCGCGCGGCCCTGTGGGAGCGGGTGGCGGGGGCGGATTTCCTGACCGCCGAGGAGAAGAAGGCGATGTTGGGCATTTGAGGTTCGCGCGGAGACGCGGAGGCGCGGAGATTTTTGTGCTGCCGCCTGCGGCGGACTTTTCTCTTCTCCGCGTCTTCGCGGCTCCGCGTGAACCTGTCTGCTTTCTAATGGCGGCAATGGCCCTGCGCGGTCCAGCGGCCGCCGCTGTCGAGGCAGCGATCCTGCGCGAGCCAGTCGCTTTGCCAGAGGCAGAGGGCGGCGGCGATCAGGACCAGCAGTGCGCCGAGCAGCGCGCGCTTCACACCCACTTCACAGGGGCCGGGCGAGGCTGTCGAGGCGGCAGAAGCCGTTGTCCATGTTCCAGCTGCCGCCCTGCAACAGGCAGTCGCCGGCGCGGAACAGGCCGAAATGCCAGGCGATGAGGCCGAGCGCGAGGATGACGAGGGCGATCAGCAATTTGCGAGGGGTGCGCTTCATGCGGGCCCAGATAGGGGCGCGCGGCGCCCAAGGGAAGGCGGAACCATGAAAGAGGAGATGCTGGCGCGGCTGGTGGCGCAGGCCGAGGGCGCAGGGCTGCCGGGGCGGGGGGACATGGTGATGATCCGGGCGCTGATCGAGGAGGCGAGCGAACTGGGTGCCGGGCGGGCGCTGGCGCGGCTGGGGCTGGAGGACCGGCGGGCCGAGGCCGACATGCGGGAATTGCGCGAGCTGCTGCGCGCCTGGCGCGACGCGAAGAAGGCGGCGCGCGGGGCGGCGATCGGCTGGGCGGTGCGGATCGTGATGGCGCTGGTGCTGCTGGGGATGGCGGTGAAGATGGGGCTTGTCGGGCTGGTGAAGGGATGAGCGGGCGGGGGGAAGCGGGCGCGCTGCGCTTTGCCGGCTATGCCGCGATCTTCGACCGGGTGGACCGGGGCGGCGATGTGGTGCGGCCGGGCGCGTTCGGCGCGGTGACGGCGGCGCAGGTGCCGCTGCTGTGGCAGCATCGGCCCGGCGCGCCGATCGGCCGGATCGAGATGGCGCGCGAGGACAAACGCGGCCTGCGGGTGATCGGCCGCGTGTCGCGGGCAAGCGCGGCCGGGCGCGAGGCGGCGGCGATGCTGGCGGCCGGCGCGGTCGATGGGCTGAGCTTTGGTTACCGCGTGAAGGCGGCGCGGGGCAGGGGGCCGCGCGAATTGCTGGCGCTGGAGCTGGTGGAGGTGAGTTTGGTCACGCACCCGATGCAGCCG
Source organism: Sphingomonas sp. S-NIH.Pt3_0716 (assembly GCF_003950715.1). Classification (NCBI taxonomy): domain Bacteria; kingdom Pseudomonadati; phylum Pseudomonadota; class Alphaproteobacteria; order Sphingomonadales; family Sphingomonadaceae; genus Sphingomonas; species Sphingomonas sp. S-NIH.Pt3_0716. Next base: position 5,779 of record NZ_QLJK01000055.1, read on the forward strand.
CTGGCGCGGGTGATCGGGGTGGAGCAAAGGTTGAGTGTTTGATGTCAGCGAGATGAAATGGGAAGCGAATTTAACGACCGCTATCGGATCACTATTGGCAGACGGCTGCGTAAGCGCATAATGATTTTTTATGAGCCAACCACATGCGCCCTATATCGTGAAATGGATCGCCGAAATTCTTTGGACGATTCCTGCGCCAACGCAGACTTGGGCTGACATTTTAGGCCATATGGCTTGGCCGGCAGTGACAGTGTTCCTGGTTTTTAGGTTTAGAATTTCAATGAGAAGGATGCTGAATATCTTAATCGAGAGGTTCAAAACCGATCATGTAAAGACACCATTGTTCGAATTGACGCCTAATTCCCAGGTCATGGTTCTTGATCCCGATGAGGTCGATGAGTCTACCGATCATTATGAGTCAGCCGACATTCAACGAATCGAAGCTATATTCGCGTTCATTGGCACCGAAGATGGGTGGGAAAAAATTTCCCGCTGGATCAACCAAAATTTCGGTCAGACGTTGGATATAGAGGATTTCGTAACCAGCCCGGATCATGCTAAGGACCGCGAACGAGCCTTCATCGAAATTGAAGGATTAGAGATATGAGCAAGAAATTTTTCACCAAGGTTTCCCCGAAGGCCGTTGGAGGAATCCGCCGCCTTTATGAGGCACAAGGTGGAGAGGTCCACGCAAAGCTACAAAGCGATGGTTCGGCTATTGTGGTCGTTACCATGATGGATAACAAGGATAAGCGCCGGAAGACCCCGGTAGCTGCCTGATATGTGAAGCACATGTTTTCCGGGGTGCAGCTAGACGCTGATGATATGTGGAAGCATTCAGGGTCTTTGCAAATTCGCCTTGAATAAAACTGAAAAATTGCATGGCGCCTTGAGATTCGGATTAGGCGCTTTTGCAAGAGCGTTTCATCATTCAGGGGAAGTGTCTTCCCCTCATCCAACTTCGCTTAGGCAGCGCTGCTGCTGAGGCTTCATATCCTTCTTCCACAATGGGAGAAGGAAAAGGCGGGCGGTCCCAATCGGGGCCGCCCTTTTTCGTTTTGGCAAGCGGGAGATGGTTATGACGGAACAGGTGACGGACGGGCTGGAGGGCGCTTTCGAGGCGGTGGCGCAGGGCGAGCGGATCGCGGCGCTGGAGGCGCAACTGGGGGCGATGCGGGTGCAGATGGGGCGGCCGGCGCTCGATGGGGTGAAGGGCGGCGAGGTCGATCCGGCGCGCGGCGCCTTTGTCGAGCGCTATTTGCGGCAGGGACTGGAAGCCGGGGTGGAGCTGAAGAGCTTTTCCGGTGCTTCGGGCGCGGCGGGCGGCTATGCGGTGCCGCGCGAGATCGACCAGTTGATCGGTTCGACCTTGAAGGCGATCTCGCCGATCCGCGGCATCGCCAATGTCGTGCGGACCGGGACGGCGGGCTATCGCAAGCTGGTGAGCGCGGGCGGCATCGTGTCGGGCTGGGCCAGCGAAACCGGCGCGCGGGCCGAGACGGGCACGCCGAGCTTCAACGAGATCGCGCCGCCATCGGGTGAGCTGTACGCCAATCCGGCGGCGAGCCAGGCGATGCTGGACGATGCGCAATTCGATGTCGAGGGCTGGCTGGCGGGCGAGATTGCCCGCGAGTTCGCGGTGGCGGAGGGCGCGGCCTTCGTCAACGGCAATGGGACGAACAAGCCCAAGGGCTTCCTGACCTATACCACCACCAGCGAGGCGGACAGCGTGCGGGCCTTCGGATCGCTGCAATATGTGGCGTCGGGCGCAGCGGGTGGCTTTGCCGCGTCGAACCCGCAGGACAAGCTGATCGACCTGGTCCAGAGCCTGCGCGCGCCCTATCGCCAGGGGGCGAGCTTCGTGATGAACAGCGCGACGCTGGCGGCGATCCGCAAGATGAAGACCAGCGATGGCGCCTTCATCTGGCAGCCGGGGCTGGCGGCCGGGCAGCGATCGACGGGCTGGGCGATGCGCTGGCGGGCAAGCAGGATGCAAGCGCGGGGCTGGACGCGCTGGCGGGGCTGGCGACCACCGGGTTCGGGCGCGGCTGGCTGGAGCGGGCCGATGCCGCGGCCGGGCGGGTTGCGCTGGAACTTGGCAGCATCGCAACCCAGGCGGCGGACAATGTCGCCATCGCTGGCGGCGCGGCAACCGGGCTGACGACGCTGGGGGTGAGCCGGCTGGGCCAGGCGAGCGCCGCCCAGGTCAACATCCTTGCCGATCCGGGTCAGGTGGCGGGCCTGTCGTTGGGAACGGGCAGCGCACGCTGGATGATCGGCCGGGGCAGCGGTGCGGAGAGCGGCGGCGATGCCGGCAGCGATTTCATCCTGTCCAGCTATGCCGACAATGGCAGCTACAAGGCGACGCCGCTGAGCATTGCGCGGGCCAGCGGGGCGGTGACGATGACCGGCGGGCTGACGGTCAATGGCACGGTGGCGCGGCAGGGGAGTGGCACCACATCCTTCCTGGCGGATCGGACGACGAGCAACATCAATTCGGTGATGGAATTTCGCACGACGGCCGGGGCGCTGTTCATCGGCAACCGGGACGGCACATCCTTTGGCGTGGGCGCCAATGCCAATCTGTCGACGGGCAGCTGGATGACGGTGTCGGCGAGCGGGGTGAGCGCGCCGGGCCTGACCAGCGCCAATGCGCAGATCAGCGGCGGCAGCGTCACCGGCCTGAGCGCGCTGGGGCTGGCCCAGGGCGCGGCAGCGGCGGCCCTGACGATCGACAGCGCGGCGGGCCAATATGCCGGCATCAGCCTGCGCAGTGGGACCGGACTGCGCTGGACGCTGCGCAAGTCGAACGCGGCCGAAAGTGGCAGCAATGCCGGGTCGGACCTGGTGCTGCACCGTCATGACGACAGCGGCACGGCGATCGGCGCGGCGTGGCAGGTCCAGCGGTCGAGTGGCAACAGCCTGTTCGACGGCCATGTGGCGCCGCTGACCGACAATGCGCGCACGATGGGCCTGCCGAGCCAGCGCTGGTCGGTCATCCATGCCGCGAGCGGGACGATCAACACGTCGGATGCGCAGGCCAAATGCGATGTCGGCGCCGTGCCCGAGGCGCTGCTGGATGCCTGGGGCGATGTGCAATGGCGCCAGTTCCGCTTTGTCGATGCGGTCGCGGCCAAGGGCGAGGATGCGCGCTGGCATGTCGGGCTGGTGGCGCAGGCGGTGCGCGACGCGATCGACGCGCGGATGGGCGAGGGGGCGGCGGTGCGGCTGGGGCTGTTGTGCCATGACGCCTGGCCGGCGGAGGCGGAGGAGCGCGACGCGGAAGGCGTGCTGATCCGGCCTGCGCGGGCAGCAGGAGCGCGCTGGGGGCTGCGCTACGAGGAGTGTCTGGCGCTGGAGGCGGCGTGGCAGCGGCGACGGATCGACCGGATCGAGGCGCTACTGGCGGGAGGTGGCGATGCTGGCGGGTAAGGCACTAGGGGCGGCGTCGCTGGGCGATGCGCGCGGCGTTGTGGTGCGCTGGGACGGGGCATGGGCGGCGGGACTGCGGCCGGGACAGGGGGCGCGGGTGCGGGCGCCGGTCCGGACTGAGCAGCTAGAGGCGAACAGGGGGAGCGACAGGGCATGAGGCTGAACATCAAGGATCCGCAGGCGCGGATCGATCATGGCATCGACTGGTCCGCCTATCTGGCCGGACAGGTGATCGTCGCCAGCGCATGGAGCGTGGCGCCGGTGGAGGCGGGCGGCATGGCCGTCGAGGCGAACGCGTTCGAGGACCAGCGCAGCAGCGTGCGGCTGAGCGGCGGGATTGCCGGCCATGTCTATCGCCTGACCAACCGCGTCACCCTGTCCGACGGGCAGGTGGATGAGCGGTCGATCGGCTTTCGGGTGGAGGAGCGCTGATGCTGGCGGAAGCGGACAATGGCGCGGGGCTGGCGGCGTCGATGGCGGAGCTGAAAGCCTATCTGCGGATCGAAAGCGATGGCGAGGATGCGGTGCTGGCCGGACTGCTGCGGAGTGCGGCGGCGCTGTGCGAGCAATTTGTCGGCCAGTGGCTGATCCGGCGCGGCGCGCGCGAGACGGTGCCGGCGGATGGGCGCTGGCACAGGCTGGCGGCGCGGCCGGTGGTGGCGATCGGTGCGGTTGCGGCGGTGGACGATGCGGGGGCGGTCACGCCGCTGCCGGTCGAGGCCTATGCGATCGACATCGATGCGTCGGGCGATGGCTGGGTGCGGGCGGTGCGGCCGGGGGACCGGCTGGCGGTGGACTATCAGGCGGGGATGGCGACGGACCTCAACGGCGTCGCCGAGCCGCTGCGCCAGGGGATCATGCGGCTGGCGGCCGAGCATTTCGTCGCGCGGGGCGACGAGGGCGCCGCGCCGCCGGCGGTGGTGAGCGCGCTGTGGCGGCCGTGGCGAAGGATGCGGCTCTCATGACCGGCGATGTCATGCGGCTGACACTGACGCGGCGGATGGAGGAACGGGCGGCGCGGCGGCGGGCCGCGATTGTTGATGCGCTGGACGCGCAGGGCGTGGCGGCGGCGATCGAGGGTGAGGCGGTGCGGGCGTCGGCGCCGGGGCTGAAGGCGCGCTGGATGGCGGACCTCAGCCTGCGCGAGGCGGGAAGGAGCAGGGCATGAGCGCGGAGGTGGCGATACGCAGCGCGGTGATCGCGGCGCTGAAGGCCGACAGCGGCCTGATGGACCGGTTGAACGGTCTGTTCGATGGCGTGCCGGCGCGGGCGAGCGCGCCCTATGGCGTGGTCGGCGAATGTCTGGGCAGCGACTGGGGCGCGAAGGATGTCGAGGGGCGCGAGCTGCGCCTGTCGATCAGCCTGCATGACATGGCGGAGACGGCCGGAAGGCTGGGTGAATTGCTGGCGCGGATCGACCCGGTCATCCGCCTGGCGCAGGCGAGCGGCTGGCGGATCGTCACCGCCAGCCTGTTGCGGTCGCGGATCGCCCGGACGGGCGCGCGCGGCGAAGGCGGCTGGCTGGCGGTGGCGGATTACCGCATTCGCGTGGTGCGCGAGGCTATCGGCGCCTGATCAGATGCCGGGCTTATTATATTCCTCATATTCGCCGATGATCTTGTCGACATATTCGGACACCTGATCGTCGGCATCGGCCTGCGCATCCTTGTCCGACATGCCGTCGGCCTTGTCCTGCGCGAGGATCGCGGCGCGGAAGGCGGCTTCCTTGTCGGCGCAGGTCTTTTTGAGCTGACCCTGAAATTCGCCGAGCGGCACTTTCTTGTCGAGCGAGGGCTGGACCTGGGCCGAGAGGCAGCCGGCAAAAGCCTTGCGGGCGGCGCCGATGGCGTCGGCCGACGGCGCGGCCGCGAGCATCATCAGAAGGGGAGCAACCACGAGCATCAGACCTCTCCTTTAATCCGCGTTTTAGAACGCTTTGTCTGACGGGAGAATGCGCCATGGGCGTCGAAAAAGGAAGTGCGTTTCTGTTGAAGGTGGGAAATGGCAACGTCCCGGCAACATATGAGACGGTGGCCGGCATGCGCACCACCCAGCTGTCGGTGAATGGCGAGGCGGTCAACATTACCAGCAAGGATTCGGGCGGATGGCGCGAGCTGCTGTCGGGCGCGGGGGTGCGATCGGTCAGCGTGTCGGCGGCGGGCATCTTCACCGGATCGGCGGCCGAAATCCGGGTGCGCAATCATGCGCTGGCCGGCACGATCGAAGATTATGAGCTGAGTTTCGAGAGTGGCGAGCGGATGCGCGGCCGCTTCCTGGTGACGCGGCTCGACTATGCCGGCGACTATAATGGCGAGCGCAACTATGCGCTGAGCCTGGAAAGCAGCGGCGCGGTGGTGAGCGAATGAGCGGCGGGGCGGTGAACCCCGTGCGGGGGGAAGCGGCGCTGGACCTGGGCGGCGAGACGCTGGCGCTGCGGCCGAGCTTTGCCGCTTTGGTGGCGGCGGAGGAGGAACTGGGGCCGCTGTTCGCGCTGGTCGAGCGGGCGGCGGACGGAAAGCTGACGCTGGCCGAACTGGTCGGGCTGTTCTGGCATTGCCTGGTCGAGCGCGAGGGGCTGAGCCGGGAGGCGCTGGGCGAGGCGCTGCTGGCGGCGGGCCTCGCGCGGGCGACGCCGGTGCTGAAGGCGATATTGCAACAGATATTGGCGGGGCGATGACGCGCTTTGCGGATGGGGCGGGGCGGCTGGCGGGGATGACCGGCTGGCTGCTGGGATGGCGGCCGGACGAGTTCTGGCGCGCCACCCCGGCGGAACTGCGCGCCGTGCTGGCGGCGATGCGCGGCGAGGACGCGCCGGTCGACGGGGTGGATGCGGGCGCGCTGGCGCGGCTGATGCAGGCGATGCCGGACTGACCAGATCAGAAAATGGGGGGGCCCCTGGCAGCGGGAATCGAAAAATTGGTGGTGCGGGTGCGGGGCCAAACGCCGGGGCCGGGCCCT
>NZ_QLJK01000056.1:0-11701 GCF_003950715.1 Sphingomonas sp. S-NIH.Pt3_0716
TTCAAGGCCAGCAGCCGTATAAAGGCTGCACATAAAGGCCGGACACGCGACTGCACTCGATATGGCATGTCAGAACGTCAGAAAATCGCACCGCAACGCGGGAGCCATCCACACGCAACGCTAAGGGCGAACAATTAACGAACGCTTAGGCGACGCGGCTATCCGGCGGGAGATTTAGGGCCTTACGGCCAGCGGAAGCGGCGGCGCGATCCCAGAGGAAATCGCCGGAAAATGCAATATGCTCCCAGCCAACAGGGGAAGTATGGGCAAGAAGATCATCAGGCACCGCGACCGATGTTGATCTTAGATGCTGGGCGGCGGCGTCCATGTAGATCGTATTCCAATAGACGATCGCGGCGATGACCAAGTTGAGCCCGGATGCCCGATATTGCTGCGCCTCATGGCTGCGGTCGATGATACGGCCCTGGCGGAAGGTGTAGATCGCCTGCGTCAGGGCATGGCGCTGCTCGCTGTTGTTGAGGCCGGCATGGCATCGCCGGCGCAGATCGGGATTTTCCAGCCAGTCGAGCATGAACAGCGTTCGCTCGATCTTGCCGATTTCCTGTAGCGCGACGTCGAGCTGGTTCTGACGTTCGTAGGCGGCGAGCTTCCGGAGCATGACCGACGGCGCGACATGGCCGGCCTGGATCGATCCCACGACGCGCAGCACGTCGTCCCATTGTTCAGCGATGATGTCGGTGCGGATACGCTTGCCCAACAGCGGGGCGATGGACGGATAGGCCATGACCGGCGCCATCGGCGCGAGCCGCCTGTCGGGAAAGTCGCGCAGGCGCGGGCAGAAGCGAAATCCCAGCATGGCGCACAGGGCGAAGACATGATCGGTCGCTCCGCCGGTGTCGGTGTAATGCTCGACGATTTTCAGGTCGGTGCCATGGCTGGTGAGGCCGTCGAGGACAAAGGGTGCCTCATGCGTCGCCGCTGAGATCACGTTGATGTGATAGGGCGCGCGCTGATCGGAAACATGGGTATAGAAGCTGAATCCATGATCGACGCCATAGCGGGCGTTGATGTCGCCGCCCGATGCGCCGCGCTTCGCACCCCTGAAGAACTGGCCATCGGAACTGGACGTGGTGCCATCGCCCCATACCCGCGAGAATGGCAGGCGGTGGTGCGCGTTGATGAGGACAGTCAGCGCCGCGCGGTAGCTGTCGTCGCGGATATAGGCGTCATGGGTCCACAGGAGCTGGTCGCGCGTGCTTGGCCCCGATGGCATCGTCCTGCGCATTTCGTCGAGCGCGGATGAGATCGCGTACCGCCTCATGCGCTTCGTCCGGCACCCAGATCGCCGTGAGTTCGCCAGCGCGTAAAAGCCGCGCCAGCGTCATTGCGTCACGTCGGTCCGTCTTCACATGGTCGCCCGGGCGTCGCGGCATCATTGAGGGGGCGATGACGATGCAATTCTGTCCCAGCTTTGTCAGCAGTCGATGCAAACCATACCCACAGGGACCCGCTTCGTAACAGACATTCAACGTCACGCCCGGTGACGTCAGCCGCTTGACCAGTTTCCTGACCGCATCGTCCTCATTGGCGACCGTGCCGACGAAACGCACCTCGCCTCCGCGTTCCCCTTCGGCAACTGCGACCGCAATGGTCTCCTTATGAACGTCCAGACCAACATATTTCACTGCCTTCACCATGACTCGCCTCCGCTGCTGAAAAATCCATCATCAGCATCTCAGATTTGAGCCACCGAGGCTCTGGCAGTCATGGGGTCTAAGCGTCTCTGCGCGCACTTATGGGTCGACTCTATGCGTCGACGACTCCAGCATTCCAAAGGCATCCATCGGACAGTTGTAGCATCGCCTCTCGTCGCAGAGCCGGCATATCGTCAGCGCCGAGACAGCGTCGTCAGACATCTGCGCAAGTATTGTCTCGGCAATACGTTCCAGCACGAGGCGGTCAGCATTCGAGACATGGCTAAGGATTTCGGATAAAGTCTCGTTTCTTCGTTGCAGGATCGCAGATAGGCGAGTCTCGCCTGCCTCAGTGAGCATCAGCGCTACTGCACGACGGTCCCGTAGCGCTTTGGATCGAACGGCGAACCCGGCTGCAACCAATCGATCGACAAGCCGCACCGTCCCCGCGTGGGACAAGCCTAGCACCCGTCCTAATTCGTCGATCGAAAGACCGGTCGCGTGACCGATGACGACGATCGCCGCGGTGGTTTCGCCACCGCCGGGTATCGTCGGGTCGAATGCCGCCTTCTTAATTCGATCGGTGATGCCCACTGCGAGGGCGCCGAACAGATTGACGAGCCGGTCCGAGAGTACGTTCAAAGGGTTGCCTCATTCATTGACGGCGTATAGTGTATGCGCAGCGCATATATCACGCCTGTCTAAGCATGAAGGCAGGTCATGCGCCATGATGAAAGCGAGGCACCATGTTTTCGACATTACACATAGCTGAAAAGACGACCGGCTCTCGCGGGTCTCTCGCGTTGCTGCGCTGGGCGCTGGTGGTCATCTTTCTCTGGTTCGGTTGCATGAAATTCACGAGCTATGAAGCGATGGGCATCGCGCCATTGATGAAGAACAGTCCGATCATGAGCTGGATTCCGGCCGTTTTTGGGGTGCAGGGTGGAAGCTATTTTATAGGCACCGTCGAGCTCGCGACGGCCGCTGCGCTGATTATCGGTGCTTTCAACAAGACGGCCTCCGCTCTCGGCGCGGCGATGTCATGCCTGACTTATGCCGTGACACTGACGTTTTTCCTGAGCACGCCTGGCGTCGCCGAGCCGACCGCTGGCGGGTTCCCGGCGATTTCGGCCGGAACCGGACAGTTCCTGTTGAAGGACCTGGTGCTTCTTGCGGCATCAGCGTGCCTTCTACTTGCGTCCATACGGACAGCAGACGCGTGACGGCAAACAGGTGATAGGCGACGCTCCGGACCTGCGCTTTTGCCGAACCATACCCGCCTCAGCCCATAACGATCGACAAACCCTGTCGCTTTGATAGGGTGTTCGAAAACATGCTTTCGAGGGTTTGTCGTACATGCTGGTCGGATATATGCGGGTGTCAACGACCGATGACCGCCAAACGGTCGATCTCCAGCGGGACGCGCTCGTCGCAACCGGGGTCGATCATCGGCATCTCCATACCGACAAGGCATCCGGCGCGCGCGACGACCGACCAGGCCTGAAAGCCTGCCTCGACTATCTGAACGCGGGCGACACACTGATCGTGTGGAAGCTCGACCGGCTCGGACGCTCGCTGCCGCACCTGCTGACGATCGTCACCGATCTGAAGGCGCGCGGCATCGCGTTCCGGTCGCTGACCGAGCAGATGGATACGACCACGCCGCACGGCGAATTGCTGTTCTCGCTGTTCGGTGCATTGGCACAATATGAGCGTGCGCTCACGCGCGAACGGGTGATGGCGGGACTGGCTGCTGCCAAACGCCGGGGACGCCAAGGTGGCCGCCCGCCGATGATCGACGCCGAAACGCTCGAGCGGATCACCGCCGCGCTGGATGGCGGGGCCAGCAAGGCGTCCGTCTGCCGGACCTTCAAGGTGCCGCGTTCGACCCTTCTCGGCACGCTTGCCCGGATCGGCTGGACCGCACCGGCCAAGGTCTAAGCCGATGCCGCGTCGCGCCGTCCTGTCGGACGAGCAACGCGCGGCGTTGCTCGCGCTTCCCGACGACGAAACCCTGCTCGTCCAGCACTGGACATTGAGCCGGGACGACTTGGCCATCATCGTCCGCCGGAGGCGACCGCATAACCGGCTGGGTTTCGCGATCCAGCTTTGCGCGCTGCGCTATCCTGGCCGTTTCCTGCGACCCGGTGAACTGATCCCTGATACGCCGCTCGCGTTCGTCGCAGAGCAATTGCAGGTCGGACCCGAGGTGCTGGCCGACTACGCGACGCGCGGCCCGACCCGGTACGAACAGCTCGATGCACTGCGCGATGCATTCGGCTTCATGCCGCTCAGTCGGCCGCTGCGAACGACGTTGCAGGAATGGCTCCTGCCGATCGCGCTGACGACGACCAGCGGGGCTAGGCTGGCGCGCGTGATGCTGGATGAGTGCCGGCGACGGCGCATCATTGTGCCGGGCATCAGTTCGGTCGAGCGGATGGTCGCACAGGCGTTGCTCGATGCCGAACGCCATGTCGCCGAGCATCTGACCCGAGGACTCGATGCTCGACAGCGCCGGCTGCTCGATGCGCTTCTCCTGCCCCACACAGGCACGAACTTGAGCGATCTGGCCTGGGTGCGGCAGTCACCCGGCAAGCCCGGCCGAAAGACATTCGCCGCCATCATCGAGCGACTGACACTGCTTCGGGCCATCGGGATCGATCCGGATATCGCCGTAGGCGTCCATCCCGAGCGCCTCCGACGCCTGTGCCAGGAAGGCGTGCGGCTGACCGCGCAACATGTTCGGACGCTGCAAGCGACGCGGCGTCGCGCCACATTGGTGGCGACCATCCTCGAAACCATCGTTACCCTCACCGACGATGCGGTGCTGATGTTCGATCGCCTGCTTGGGCAGATGTTCCGGCGCGAACAGAACAGCGCGGACACGACACTCAAGCGCAACCGGCGCACCATCAACGGCAAAATCCGGCTGCTTGCCCAACTCGGCGCTGCCTTGCTCGCCGCCAAGATATCAGGTGGCGATATCGGCGCTGCGGTCGAGGCAGCGATCGGATGGAATGATCTCGGCCGCGAGGTCGATGAAGCCCGCAAGCTGATCCGCCCCGATTCGGTCGATCCCGTCGCGGTCGCCGCGACCAATTACCCCGTCCTCCGACAGGTCGGTCCCTCGTTCATCGCCTCGTTCACATTCGGGGCGGTGCCAGCCTGCCATGCGCTCGCGCGAGCGGTCGCGATCATGCGCGACCTTCATTTTGGTCATCTGCGCAAATTGCCTGCAGGCACGCCAGTCGGCTTCATCCGGCAAGCTTGGCGTCGGGCGATCGGCACCGGCATTCCCGATCGCAGGATCTATGAATTGTGCGTGCTGGTCGAGCTTCGCGACCGGCTTCGCGCCGGCGACATGTGGGTCGAGGGAAGCCGACGCTATCGTGCTGTCGAGCAGCAACTCATTCCTGCCCCCGTATTCGCCAACATGCGCGCGGCCGGCCCCTTGCCGATACCGGCACCGGATACGGCCGATATCTGGCTGGCCGAACGACGCGCCCGCCTCGCCCGTCGATTGGCCGAGGTCGAGCGAAAGGCGGAGACGGACGCGCTGGAAGACGTGCAGCTCAGCTTGGGCAGGCTGCGGATTTCGCCCTTGAAGGCGATTACTCCCGAGGAATCCGATACCGCCCTTGCGCCGCTCTATGCGCATCTGCCCGCGATCCGCATCACCGACCTTCTTGCCGAAGTCGATCGATGGACCGGGTTCAGCCAGTGCTTCACGCATCTGCAAAGTGGCCGTGCCGCGGATGAACCACGTGCGATCCTCACGGCGGTGCTCGCCGATGCCACCAATCTGGGCCATACGCGCATGGCGGAAGCCTGCAATCTCGTGACCCAGCGCCAACTCGGTTGGCTCGCCTCATGGCATCTGCGCGAGGAAACCTACGGTCGCGCGCTCGCCCGGCTTGTCGACGCCCAACACACCGCGCCGCTGGCCGCGCTGTTCGGGTCCGGCACCTCGTCCAGCTCAGACGGTCAGAACTTTCCGCTCGACCGCCGCGCCCAGGCAACCGGCGCAGTCAATCCGCACAAGGGGACAGAGCCGGCTGTCTCCTTTTACAGCCACGTCTCGGATCGCTACGCGCCGTTCCATTCCACAGTTATCTCCGCTTCGGCGAGCGAGGCGGCACAGGTGCTCGACGGGCTGCTCCACCACGGCGCCGATCTGCACATCGAAGAGCATCACGTCGATGGCGGGGGCGTCTCCGACCATGTGTTCGCGCTATGTCATCTGCTTGGGTTCCGGTTCGCGCCGCGTATCCCGAATATCGCCGCACGCCGTTTGCACCTGTTTAACGGCATCGAACCCGGCCCCGATATTGCGCCGCTGGTCGCGGGCCGCATCGACGAAGGTCTGATCGAGGCACACTGGGACGACGTGCTGCGACTGGGAACCTCGATCCGCACAGGCGTCGTCAGCGCCTCGATCATGCTGGAACGGCTCGGCTCCTATCCACGCGCCAACGGCCTGGCACTGGCGTTGCGCGAGATCGGTCGCGTCGAGCGTACCCTGTTCACGCTCGACTGGATCGAGCAGCCCGAACAGCGTCGCCGCGCCACCCGCGAACTCAACAAGGGAGAAGCGGAAAATGCCCTGAAACGCGCCATCTTCTTCCATCGCATCGGCCGTATCCGCGATCATGCGCTGCAAGCCCAAAGCCATCGGGCGAGCGCGCTGAACCTCGTCGCCGGTGCCATCGTCCTGTGGAACACGACCTACCTGCAAGCCGCCCGGATGCATCTCGCCAACCTCGGCCGGCCGGTCCCGCCGGACCTGCTGCAACACCTATCACCGCTCGGTTGGCAGCATATCAATCTCACCGGCGATTACCTCTGGACCGATCCCGATGCGCCATCCACCGCGCTCAGACCGCTTCGCCAGATGCGCGCCGTCGAAGGCACGGCAAAACCTTAGACCCCATGACTGCCGGAGCCTCGGAGGCTCGAATCTGAGATGCTGATGATGGATTTGTCAGCAGCGGAGACGAGTCATGACGGAGGCAGTGAAATACGTTGGTCTGGACGTTCATAAGGAAACCATCGCGGTCGCGGTTGCCGATGGGGAACGCGGAGGCGAGGTACGTTTCGTCGGCACGGTCGCCAACGAGGACGATGCGATCAGGAAGCTGGTCAAGCGGCTGACGGGACCGGGTGTGACGTTGAACGTCTGCTACGAAGCGGGACCCTGTGGGTATGGCTTGCATCGGCTGCTGTCGAAGCTGGGACAGAATTGCATCGTCATCGCCCCCTCGATGATGCCGCGACGCCCGGGCGACCATGTTAAGACGGACCGGCGTGACGCGATGACCCTGGCGCGGCTGCTACGCGCCGGCGAACTCACCGCGATCTGGGTGCCGGACGAAGCGCACGAGGCGGTACGCGATCTCATCCGCGCGCGACGCAGCGCGCAGGACGATGCCATCGGGGCCAAGCAGACGGTGCGCAGCTTCCTGTTGCGGCATGATCGTCGTTTTGGCGGCAAGGCGGCTTGGACGAAAATGTACTGGCGGTGGTTGTCCGAGCAGCGGTTTGAGTTTCCCCACCAGCAGCTGGCATTCGAGGAAATGCAGAAGCGGGTGCTGGAGGCCCAGGCACGGGTCGCGCGCCTGGAGGCGGCGCTGGCTGAAGCGGTGGATGCGTGGCGTTTTGCGCCGCTGGTCCGCAATCTGCAGGTCCTGCGCGGTATCAGGCTGGTCAGTGCCGCAACGCTGGTCGCCGAGGTGGGCGACCTCACCCGCTTCGACAATCCCAAGCAACTGATGGCGTATGTCGGCCTGGTGCCGTCCGAGCACTCCAGCGGTGCCAAGACCAAGCGGGGCCGGATTACCCGCGCGGGCAACGCGCAAGCACGGACGATGTTGATCGAGGCGGGCTGGTCGTATCGGCTGCCCGCTCGCGAGGAGCGACGCTACCGTGAACGGGTCATCGACTTGCCCGAGGACATCCAAGCGATCGGGTGGAAGGCGCAGGTTCGCCTGTGCCAGCGCTACCGTCGCCTGGCGGCCACCGGAAAGCCCCAGCCCAAGGTGACCACCGCGATCGCGCGTGAATTGGTCGGCTATGCCTGGGACATCGCCCGTCGAGTGTCGCCAGCGATAGCCGGCTGATCCACACAGAACAATTCCAGGAGGAGGCGCCAGGGCACCAACTGCATAGCCTTGGCCGGCGTGCCGCGGGCACCCGACTGTGATGGGCAATCCACGGTGTACGGTGGGGCAGGTTCGTCCGACGCCCGAACTTAGACGGAGGATAGGCCCAGCGACGGATACGGGTAGTGCGGTAACCAACCCGCGGATGAGAGCATGATCAATCGTCGTCGATCAGGCGTCCGCGGCACACCCGCCAAGGTCAATGCGAACGCTGGTCTTGCGGCCAGCGACAAGGTAAACTCGGCCAGCGTCTCGGATGGCAGTCATGAGAGCGTATATCTGGGTCCGTTCTGTGTACCGACCCCGGGTAGAAGAAAACCCGGTCGCCCTTGGCGTAGGGGATGCCGTCGGGGCTGGTTCCAGCCACCTTGGCGCGCTTCCAGTAGGGATCGCCCTTGTATCGGGTGTAAGCCATTCTCTTTCCTCCTTCTTCCTGCGGCTGAAAGCCGGTTGCCGCAGCAACCGGGTCTGCCTCTCCGGCGAGGAGCGGGACGGGGAGGGAGGAGGAAAATCGATGGTCTGGCGCGGGCAGGCCGCCTTAGCGCGGCCGGCACCCCCTAGGGTGTCGGGTGCCGTGCTTGGCGGACCACACGGGGCCGTCTATTTTCCTTCGGGAACGAAAGGGCAGCAGCCCTGGTGTTCCCCGCAAAGCGGGCCTCCGGGGGAGGCCGCGCAGCTCTGCGGGTGATGTCGCGCCTCTTCGGCGCGGCCTCAGGTGGTACACCTCACGCGAGGATCGTTACCCGCATGGGCCGAGACGCCGGCACGGTGGCTCGGGCGGCACGCGTGGCGCTAGAGCCGTGCCCGGCAGGGTCGCGCCCCATCTCGAAGCGCAGCTCTCAAACCCTTATGTTGGTCATCTGCGAAGGGCTTGTTGAGGACAGGCATGATGGCGTTGAGCGAACTGCAAGAATGGATCATGCGCGAGCTGCGCGAGAGGCGCGGCCTGATCGAGGGGTTGCCGAACCGGCCCGGCTCTACATCGGCCGACATGGAGCAGGCGATCGATGGGCTGGTGCGGCGCCGTTATGTTTCGGTGAGCGGACCGCCCAATCAGAACAGCGACCTTGGCAAGGACGTCGACGAGCTTCACCTAGAACCATACGGCAGTGGCTATCTGCGAACGCTGCGCTGATCCCATCCGCGAAAACAAGGAATGCTCGTGCCCAGCTACACCAACGCATTGCAGATTTCCCAAGAGGGCAAGGGCATTCCCTATGGCGGGACCGGCGAGATCCGCGAGGACGGCGACGCCAATTACGGCTTCAAGAACCTCAAGGGCAGGCCCGATCGGCTCGCCGATATTCCCGAGCTTGCACGGGACGAGGCGCTGCATGACCTGGTGGCCTCGCTGAACGCGCCGGAATCGGCTTTCGGAAGCGTCGGGTGCGTGAGCGCGCTCGTCGACGAGAGCGAGGGACACCGCGTCAGCGGATATGTGGAGTTTGCCTTCGATTCAGCCGAGAAGGTCGCTGACGCGGGAAGCTATTTCCCGGTGTTCTTCCACTTCGACCGTGCGCTTCACGTGATGAAGTTCGACGACAAGATCCATTATCACTGGGAGCTGATGGGCGCGACGTTTCACCATACGGACACGACTGGCTTCACGGTGTCGGTGACGGTGAACACGGGCTGGTATCCTACTGGGCCTCCGTACATTATTTGGACACAGATTCACGGTAGCCACTTCGCGAGTTCAGGCCTGCCATCAGACGGGATCAGGTCATTGGCGAGCATCGTACTCGCCGATCCTGACAGATAAGGATTTGTCGGAGAGGGCGGTTTCCCAAGCCGTGGTTCCATCGATCAAGTTCACGCCGGTTTCGACCTCCAAGGCAGAATAAGCAGCTGTGATCGCAGACTCAGCTGTACGAATCTTGAGCACCTCCTGTCGCCCTGCCTGTGTGAGTGAGACGATCGTGCGCCTGCGATCAACTGGATCTGCAGCTGTTGTAACCAGTTCCAGCTTTTTCAGCTTTCCCACCCAATCTATGATGACCGGGTGGAATTGCTGAAGGGTTGAGGCGATGGCAGTGATACGTTGCGGCCCTTGATTTTCGATTAGGTAGAGTATCGACGTTGTTCGAGGTGGAGCGATGATTCCTGCCTCGCCAAACCAGCGCTCGCATTCGGTTACCAGCCCCTCAGAGAGGCGGCGCAAACGATGAGCGAGGAAGAATAATCCCCCTGCCTGGATAAAATCCCCAGCCTTTTCATCAACTTTCACTACGCTTTGCCTTCGCTCTTTACAATTATGTAGGCTCATACATATTTTAAAGCCATATAGATGTCCATATTGGGTAGGTGCTGCATGAAGCCATGGCGCTGGGTTATCGCATTTTCGTTCGTGACTTCGGGAGTGACGGCTTCAGGAAGTCCATTAGCTCATTCCAGCGTTCGGCCAGATGGTAGCATCATGACCTGGTATCTGGATCGGCAAACAAATGAAGCGCAACAGCCCATCCTGGTGCTGGCGCAGGGATCGGGATGTACATCGGTCACATCCAGCCCAAATATCGAGGCCGCCAGGAAGCTATTGCCATCCGCCGCAATCCTTACGGTCGAGAAATACGGTGTTCTGGAAGGCGATGCTCCGAAGTCTTTTCCAGAAGATTGCCGACCAGCCTACGTGGCCCACCATACCATCAGCCAAAGGGTCGCCGACTACAGCCAGGTTATTGCAAGCCTCAGGAATGAGGCATGGTGGAACGGGAAACTCGTTTTGTTTGGCGGATCAGAAGGCGGTGCGGCGATGCAGATCCTTGCCGCTGAAGTTCGGCCGAACGTCGCGGTGATCTTTTCATCGGCGACTGGAATGCCGTTTCGTGAGGCATTCGTGAGGGTTCTGCCACCTTCAGAGGCGAAAACAGCGCCGGAACACATAGCTGCAATAAGAAAGAACCCCGACAGCACGGAAATTTGGCTTTCGAATAGCTACCGATGGTGGTCCGATATAATGGACAGACGACTATCGGACGATGCATTGCGCGCCACTGCGACGGAATTTCTGGTCGTTCAAGGTAAACGGGATCAGTCGAACCCGGTTACATCTGCCAGGCGTTTCGCCGCGAATTTCCGCAAATCCGGACGCAAGAACGTCACCTACTGGGAATTTTCTGACTATGATCACACTATGGTAGATCAAAAGGGTCAGTCTCACCTGCCAGAGGTACTTAGCCAAATATCAGATTGGTTGACCAAGACATTGGCGCGATAGAAGATTATTATCTATAGTGTCTTCTGCAATTTGATCTGTACTTCAGGTTCTCTGCGGCGTGAGGAAATTTCCTCCACCGACGGCGCAATCAAACGCTGGTTTGTGCGACCTGAATATCTGAATGTCCCCGAGAGCGATAGCGTCCGATCCAGACTATGCGTATATGAGGCGCTAAAATCGAACCATGAACCTTTGCGGATCTGATACTCCCGCGATGGGCTATTATATGACCACTGTAATTGCGCGACGTCGCCGGATATGCTGCCCCGGTCTTTGCCATTCCATTCAAACGTTCCGTTTGCCGTATAGCGAAATGTGCGCTGCATATTTTGCCCATCCGTCGTTTCGACCGGAGTATGTTCATTGAAAAGATTAGCACTGGCGCTTGCCTTGAGACGAGGGACGATCGGGAAGGCAAGGTCAAACTGGGCGCCACTGCTCCAGCTTTTACCAGCATTTACGTAGCTATAGACACTGCTTCCGGTCGCATTGAGAGAATAACTTTTGCTCCAAAGCCGACTTGTTTCGCGCAAGTAGACAGTAGTGAGAACGGCGGAGCAATATTCGACCACGGTAGCGGCGGGATAGTCCTGCTGCGGGCGGCGTAAAAGTCGTCCACCTTGAAGCCTTTCTGCCGAGTCAGGGAGGTGTGGGGATCTACAGCGTGGAAC
>NZ_QLJK01000057.1:0-11102 GCF_003950715.1 Sphingomonas sp. S-NIH.Pt3_0716
TCTTGGCCACATCCAGGCCGATCGTGGTAATCTCCATGGCGGATGGTTCCTTTGCTCGGGTTTGCCTGACAGCAAACCATCTTGGCACCTAGATGCCGTGAGCGGGAGCCATCCACCCTATCCGCTTATCGCTCAACAGTCGAGGATGGGCGGCTAGGGTGTGCGCCGGCTAAGCAATGAGCGACGTTCGTCAGAAGCCTTGCTGAAGGCGGCTACCAAATTTTGCTTGGGATCAAGATCCTGTGGTACTTTCCGGGGTAGCCCATCTGCCAGGCGAAGCCGGACGGACTTGAGCTGCGCACAACAGGGAGCCGTCGATGCAAAACATGCCCCCGCATGCATATGGACATCACGACAAGGACGATCATGACCATCATGGCCAGAAGGCAATGGTTCACGATCCCGTCTGCGGGATGGAAGTCGACCCCGAACTGACGCCCCATCGCGCTGAACATGATGGTCATCGATATTATTTCTGCAGCAACGGCTGTCGCGCCAAGTTCGTCGCTGACCCCGTGCTTTACCTCTCCGCGCGGGAGCAGCCCGCTATCGTCTCCGGGACTGTCTGGACCTGCCCCATGCATCCTGAGATCCAGCAGGATCATCCAGGACCTTGCCCGATATGTGGCATGGCGCTCGAGCCCGAAGTGGCGAGCGCGCAGAGCGGACCAAGCGCCGAGCTGCTCGACATGACGTGGCGCCTTAAGGTGGGGTTCCTGCTCGCCTTGCCCGTCTTCGTTCTGGAAATGGGCGGGCATCTCGTTCCCGCTCTGCATCATCTGGTGCCGGCGAGATTGTCGATCTGGATCCAGATCGCTCTCGCCACGCCGGTCGTACTCTGGGCGGGCTGGCCATTCTTCGTGCGCGGATGGCGTTCGCTCGCGACACGCCACCTCAACATGTTCACGCTGATCGCGATGGGCACGGGCGTTTCCTGGGCTTACAGCATGATCGCGGCGCTCGCTCCCGGCCTCTTTCCGCCAGCCTTTCGTAATGCCGATGGCAGCGTCGCGGTCTATTTCGAAGCGGCAGCCGTTATCACCGTGCTGGTGCTTCTGGGACAGGTCCTCGAGTTGCGTGCGCGCGAGCAGACGTCGGGCGCAATCAAGGCGCTGCTCGACCTGTCGCCAAAGACCGCGCGTCGGCTCTTGTGGAATGGCGATGAGGAGGAGGTCAGCCTCGACTTGATCGGCGTCGGCGACCAGTTGCGCGTTCGCCCCGGTGAGAAGGTGCCGGTGGACGGCACCGTAATAGACGGCGGATCGTCGGTCGATGAATCCATGGTTACCGGCGAATCCATGCCGGTGACCAAAAAGATTGATGGCACGGTCATTGGCGGCACGCTCAACCAGACCGGTGCGCTTGTCATCGCGGCGACCAAAGTGGGGCGAGACACGATGCTCGCCCGGATCGTCCAGATGGTGGCGCAGGCCCAGCGCTCGCGCGCGCCCATTCAGCGCATGGCCGATCGTGTCGCTGGCTGGTTCGTGCCCGCCGTGATCCTTGTTGCGATATTGGCCTTTGTCGGATGGAGTCTATGGGGACCGGAGCCGCGCTTCGCTCATGGCCTGATCGCCGCTGTCGCGGTCCTCATCATCGCATGTCCCTGCGCACTTGGTCTCGCCACGCCCATGTCCATCATGGTGGGCGTGGGCCGTGGTGCAAGGCTTGGCGTCCTGATCAAGAATGCCGAGGCGCTCGAGCAGATGGAGAAGGTAGATACGCTGGTCGTCGACAAGACCGGCACGCTGACACTGGGCCATCCGGCGGTTACCGCCATCATACCGGCGTCCGGCCACACCGAAGCGGAGGTCCTCCGTCTCGCCGCCGCCGTCGAGCAGGCATCCGAGCATCCCCTGGCGCTCGCAATCGTCGACATGGCCAGGTCCCGCGATCTCGTGCTGCCACCGGTATCCCAGTTCGATTCCCCAACGGGACGCGGTGCGGTGGGAACAGTCGAGGGCAAGCGCGTTGTCCTTGGTAATGCACCATTCCTCCTCGATCAGGGCATAGACAGTATCGAAGTGGCGCCCGCTGCCGACGACCTGCGCCGCGATGGCGCCACCGCGATTTTCGTGGGCCTGGACGGTCAGGTCGGAGGGATCATCGCGATTGCCGATCCGATCAAAGCAACCACGGCAGAGGCCCTTGGCGCCTTGCGGCAAGAGGGGGTCCGCATCGTGATGCTGACGGGCGACAACCGCAAGACGGCGCAAGCCATTGCCGACAAGCTTGGCATCGACGAGGTCGAAGCCGAAGTCCTGCCTGATCAGAAGAGCGCAGTGGTCAACCGCCTTATTGCCGCAGGCCGCGTCGTTGCGATGGCGGGTGACGGGGTCAATGATGCGCCTGCGCTGGCCGCCGCCAATGTGGGTATTGCCATGGGTTCAGGCACCGACGTTGCCATGGAAAGCGCGGGCGTAACGTTGCTGCGGGGCGATTTGAACGGCATCGTGAGCGCGCGGCGGCTCAGCCAGGCGACGATGTCCAATATCCGCCAGAACCTCCTTTTTGCCTTCATCTACAATGCGGCGGGCGTCCCAGTGGCCGCAGGGCTGCTCTATCCGCTGTTCGGCATTCTGCTGTCTCCGATGCTGGCCGCCGCGGCGATGGCATTGTCATCCGTCAGCGTCGTGACAAATGCCCTTCGGCTGAGGACACGAACCCTGTGAGCTATTCCGCCTGCGTCGCCCAGACGTCTCTACTCTCGCATCCGATTACATTGCCTCCCGCGTCAGACGGGCTATGTTCGGTACATGCAAGATCGACAGGACCAATTCGCCTACTGTGTTCAGCTGCTTGGTGGAACGACAGCATTTGCTCGGCGTCTCAGGATCGATGAGCGGGCTATCCGGCGGTTCATCAATGGCGAGCGCCCCATCAGTGACAACCTATTGCAAGACACCGCGAAGGCATTGCGCGACCTCGCTGCGGACGCCAACGCGGCTGCAGGTACGATTTCTGACAATCTGACCACTGAACCCAGCGACTTCTAATCGGTCAAATCCGACCCAAATTTGCCGTTCAAGGGGCGATTTTTGATCCCCAGGAGCAGACGGTCAGGTTTTCCCTTCCAACCGCGCGTCGAGCCGATCTCGGAATGCCAGCTTCCATCTAGCAATTGGTCCCAAGCTGCCCTCAAGCCTGACTGACGAATAAAGAATCGGGAATATCCGATATCTCATTGACGGGCCATATCGCATCGGATAATTTCGATGCATGGACACCGATGACGCCCTTGCCATTCTCTCCACCCTTGGCCATCCCACGCGGCTCGATGCGTTTCGGCTGCTGATCCGACATGAGCCGGATGGCTTGTCGACCGGCGAACTGGTCGAAGCGTCGGGGCTGACCCAGAGCACATTTTCGACGCATCTGGCCGTGATGGTGAAGGCCGGCCTGGTGCTGTCCGAGAAGCGTGGTCGCCAACAGATCCAGCGCGCCAACCTCGACGCGCTGCGCGGCCTCATGGTCTATCTGGCCAAGGATTGCTGCCAGGGGCGCGCCGAACTGTGCGAGCCGCTTCTGGCCGAACTTACCTGCTGCTGAAGAGGCAACAATGACCGATATCGTGATCTACCATAACCCGCTTTGCGGGACCTCTCGTAATGCCCTGGCCATGATCCGCAATGCGGGTATAGAGCCTCATGTTATCGAGTACCTGAAGACGCCGCCGAGCCGTGCGCTGCTCCTGGAACTCATCGACCGCGCCGGCATCACCCCGCGCGCTCTGCTGCGCGAGAAGGGGACGCCTTATGCCGAACTGGGCCTCCGCGACGAGACCTTGACGGACGAGGCCCTCGTCGACGCGATGATGGAGCATCCTATCCTCATCAACCGGCCGCTGGTCGTGTCGCCACTGGGCGTGAAGCTCTGCCGGCCTTCCGAAGCAGTGCTAGACCTGCTGCCGGCCGAGCAGCGCAGAACTTTCGTCAAGGAAGACGGCGAAGTCGTGGAAGCGACCCGGCGATGAGTCTTTCGGTTCGCCGGGCTGAGGTCGACGACGCGGACGCCATTGCCACCATTTATGCGCATCATGTTCTTCACGGCACGGCAACCTACGAAGTCGTGCCGCCGACCGCGGACGAGACCGTCGAGAAGATCTTGTTGATCACCGGGCGGAGTTGGCCGTTCCTTGTCGCCTGCGATGGATCTGAGCTGGTGGGCTATGCCTACGCCACGCAGTTCCGGGATAGACCGGCCTATGCCTATGCTTGCGAGAACAGCATCTACGTAGCGCACGACCGGCGCGGTGGCGGCATCGGCAAGCTGTTGCTCAAGGCCTTGCTGGAGGCCGCCGATGCCTATGGCTTCCGGCAGATGGTCGCTGTCATCGGTGGCGGTGAACCGGCCTCCGTCGCACTGCACGGCTCTTGCGGCTTTGAGCAGGTCGGCTGCCTGACCGGCATGGGCTGGAAGGCCGGTCGCTGGCTCGACACAGTTTACATGCAGATCGCCTTGGGTGGCGGCACCGCGACCGCGCCTATCGCTTCCGGGAAGGACTGACGATCATTTCGCTGTTCGAACGCTATCTCTCGCTGTGGGTGGCCATGTGCATCGTAGTCGGGATCGGTCTCGGCCATTTGCTTCCCGGCGCCTTCGAGGCGATCGCAGCGCTGGAGATCGCCAACGTCAACCTCGTGGTGGCGGGCCTGATCTGGCTCATGATCATCCCGATGCTGCTACGGGTCGATTTCGGCGCCCTCCATAGCCTTCGGCAGCACTGGCGTGGTATCGGCATTACCCTCGTAGTGAACTGGGCGATCAAGCCATTCTCCATGGCATTGCTCGGCACCTTCTTCCTCGGCCACCTGTTCGCGCCGATGCTGCCTGAAGGCGTATCGTCGTCCTACATTGCCGGGCTGATCCTGCTGGCTGCTGCGCCTTGCACGGCGATGGTCTTCGTCTGGTCCAACCTCGTCGATGGTGAGCCGAACTACACCTTGAGCCAGGTGGCACTGAACGACCTGATCATGGTCCTTGCCTTCGCGCCGCTCGTAGGATTGCTGCTGGGCGTGGCATCGATTACCGTGCCGTGGAGCACGTTGGCGCTGTCGGTGGGACTCTACATCGTCGTCCCGGTGGTCATCTCGCAACTGCTCCGCCGAGTCCTACTTCGCGGGGGCGAGAAGCGGCTCCAGCATTTCCTGTCCGCCATTGGCCCGATCAGCCTTGCCAGCCTGCTGCTGACACTGGTGCTGCTGTTCGGCTTTCAGGGCGAGCAGATCATCCGGCAACCGCTGGTAATCGCGCTGATTGCCGTGCCGATCCTGTTTCAGGTCTATCTTAATGCCGGCATCGCCTATTGGCTCAGCCGCCGTTTTGGCGTGGCATGGTGCGTCGCTGGCCCTTCGGCGCTGATCGGTGCCTCCAATTTCTTTGAACTGGCTGTGGCCGCCGCCATCAGCCTTTTTGGCCTCAGTTCCGGCGCCGCGCTGGCAACGGTCGTGGGCGTGCTGGTCGAAGTGCCGGTGATGCTATCGATCGTCGCCTTGGTGAAGCGGACCCGTCCCTGGTACGAGAAAGGTATTTCCGCATGAGACTGCGCGAACTCGCCGCCCCCGATCACCTTCCTGCGCTAGACAAAGCTTTTGCGTTGGCTCGTCCCGCCAGCGGCCTTGGCCCGGATCAACCGCCTCCGCGTATTCTGCTGCTCTACGGCTCTCTGCGGGAACGCTCGTTTTCGCGCCTCGCCGTGGAAGAGGCGGCGCGCCTGCTAAAGTTCTTCGGCGCCGAGACGCGGATCTTCGATCCTAGCGACCTGCCGCTGCCCGATCAGATAGCGGGAGATGATCACCCGGCGGTGCATGAACTGCGGGAGCACGCGCTATGGTCGGAGGGCATGGTCTGGTGCAGTCCTGAGCGGCACGGCCAGATCAGCGGCATCATGAAGACGCAGATCGATCATCTGCCACTTCAGATGCGCGGGATGCGGCCGACGCAGGGAAGAACGCTTGCGGTCATGCAGGTGTCCGGCGGTTCGCAATCGTTCAATGCCGTCAATTCGCTGCGCTTGCTGGGCCGCTGGATGCGGATGTTCACGATTCCGAATCAGTCGTCAGTGGCGATGGCCTACAAGGAGTTCGACGAAGACGGCCGGATGCGGGCATCGAGCTACTACGAGCGCATCGTCGATGTGATGGAGGAACTGGTCCGCTTCACCGTGCTGATGAGGCCGCACGGGGTGCAGCTCGTTGACCGATACTCCGAACGGAAGGAGGCTGGGCTCCCGGTTGATAACGCAGCGGACCACTCCGCAATTGCAATCATGCCTCAATCCTGATTTTCGCCCTGACCATCGAATGACTGGAAAGAGCGCGTAGCGGCCATCTCCGCTGTCGACCCATGCCGGACGCTTAGCGCCCAAATTTTGATCCTCAGCAGCGGACATTCCACTTTTTCGGTGGCTGTCGTCCACAGTCGGTCATTTCCAGCCAATAAACGTCAGTCGAACTCTTCTTCCACTTGCCCTTCTTCCACGAGCATAAAATGCCTTAATCAAGATCAAAGCGCTGGGTTTTAGTCTCGTTCTGCCATCCGTTAGCCGCTAAGGACGAAAGTGCCATCCGAGCCGAGAGCCTGGGAACGATCGAACGTCTGATGGAGGGGCCGCTTCCAGTGTCTTTTCGAACGGCCCTTGGCTCAGGGCATGTCGATGCGTTGTCGCAATAAATAGAACAAGGGGCGTCGATCCATGAGTGAAGAACCCGCCACGGTTTCCGTCGGGAATCCAGGCTTGGACGTCATCCTGCGCGGAGGCCTGCCGGCCAATCGCCTCTATCTCTGTGAGGGCATGCCGGGATCGGGCAAAACCACCCTTGCGCTCAAGTTCCTGCTGGATGGTCGCGATAAGGGAGAGCCAGCGCTCTACATCACGCTCTCGGAAACCAGCGAGGAACTATCCGTCGTTGCGAAGTCGCATGGCTGGGATCTCGACGGCATTGCCCTGTTTGAACTGGCATCGGCCGATGAAGTGCTCGGAGCTGGTCGCGACCAGTCGATCCTCCATAGCTTCGAGATGGAGCTCGGTGAGACAATTAACCTCATCAAGGCCGAGGTCGAGCGTATCAAGCCGAAGCGTGTGGTGTTCGACAGTCTGTCCGAAATGCGCCTGCTGGCTCAGGATCCGCTTCGCTATCGGCGTCAGCTCCTGTTACTCAAACAGTTCTTTGCTGGCCTGAATACCACGGTCATCCTGGTCGACGACCTTACGAGTTACAGTGGGGAACGCGATAATCATCTTCACAGCCTCTGCCACGGGGTCATCACACTCGAACGGCTGACCCTCGATTTCGGCGCAGCTCGGCGCCGACTCCAGGTTCAAAAGCTGCGCGGCGTCAATTTCATTGCCGGCTACCATGACTTCACGATCCGCAAGGGCGGTCTTGAAGTCTACCCCCGGTTGATCGCCGCCGACCACCATAGCGATTTCAACGACGAGGGAGTGGCGAGCGAGATTCCCGAGCTTGATGCGCTACTGGGCGGCGGACCGGCCCGCGGCACCTGCACACTCATTACCGGTCCATCGGGCGCGGGCAAGAGCACGCTCGCCCTGCAATATCTGGCGGCGGCCTGCCGTCGCGGTGAGAACTGCGTCATTTATGAATTTGACGAGCGTATCGGCACGCTTATTGCCCGCGCTAAAGCGCTGGGCATTGATCTGGCTAGCTTCATCGAAGGTGGCTGCCTGGTGATCCGTCAGCTTGATGCCGCCGAAGTTGCGCCTGGCGAGTTCGCCTCGATGGTTCGTGAAGAGGTCGAAAAACGCGAAGCGCGGATCATCATCATCGACAGCCTCAACGGCTACGTCGCGGCGATGCCGCAGGAGCAGCAGCTCATCCTGCAGCTACATGAGCTCTTGTCCTATCTCAACCAGGCAGGTGTCGTCACCTTTCTCATCAATCCCCAGCAGGGCTTTTTCGGATCGATGCAGACCAATGGTCTCGACGTCTCCTATGTCGCGGACGTCGTCATCCTGCTTCGCTTCTTCGAGGCGCAAGGCCGCATCCGTAAAGCGATCTCGATCGTCAAGAACAGGAGCGGCGCGCATGAGGACACGATCCGCGAACTACGGATTGACACTCAGGGCATCCGCGTCGGCAATCCACTGGCCGAGTTTCGTGGGGTTTTAAGCGGCACGCCAGAATATGTCGGGACGCAGTCGCCGCTGATGGAAGATCGCGGCACCCGTGCATAGAAACGCATCAGAAGGTCACCGCGTCCTCATTTCGGCGCCCTACGGGAGGGATGCGGACAGCGTCGCATTGCTTTTGAAGCGACAGGGCTATGACGCCCATATCTGTCAAAGGCTCACTGACGTCGCCGGTCGTCTTGACGAGCATGTTGGCGTCATTCTCCTGACGGAAGAAGCGCTGGCGACCGATCTCGCGCCGCTGAGCGAGGCGCTACTGGCGCAACCTACTTGGTCGGACATCCCGCTTGTGCTCCTTGCGGGCCGACAGGCGGGCATCGCCCGTTCGGGCGATACCATCCGACGGCGGCTGCCGGACCGGGTCAACAATGTCGTCCTGCTTGAACGGCCTTTGAGTTCAGAGTCGCTGGTCAGCGCGATCGACTCCGCAATGCGTGCGCGACAGAAGCAGTTCGAGATCAGGGATCGGATCCTTGAACTCGATGCCCAGCATGCGCAGATGCGCGTCCTCCTCGAGCATCTCCCCGTCGGCGTGGCCTTCGTCGATACGGATCATAAAACTCTTGTTTCAAATCCTGCTTTTCGGCGCTTCACGCCCACTGGTGCTGTGCCTTCGCAGCTTCCAGACGGCGAGGAACGGTGGATCGGTTATGACCATACTGGCGACCGTATCAAACGGGACCAGTTCGTCACCGTCCGGGCACTACGCGGCGAAACAGTGGAGGGATCAGAGTTTCTCTTCCATCCCCTGCAGGGGGATGACGTCTGGACGCGAGTCAGTGGCGTGCCGCTGAAAGGCCCCGACGGCGCCGTCACTGGCTCGATTTCCGTGATCGTCGACATAGACGCGCAGAAGCGCGCACAGCTTGAGCTGGCCGAGGCAGCCCAGAAGCTGGAGCGCGAAGTGCAGGCTAGAACACAGGACTTGCAGAACGCGCTCGACAGGCTGCAAGCGGAAGCCGCAGAGCGCGAGCGCGCCGAAAATGCACTCCGGCAGTCGCAGAAGATGGAGGCGGTCGGTCAACTCACCGGCGGGATCGCGCACGACTTCAATAACATGCTGACCGGCGTCATCGGTGCCCTCGACATCATGAAGCGGCGCATGGCGTCAGGCCGCCTCGATGATCAGGATCGTTTCATGGATGCGGCGTCCACGTCCGCGCAACGCGCAGCCGGGCTGACCGCCCGCCTCCTCGCCTTCTCACGCCGTCAGTCACTCGACAGCAAGGCGACAGACGTCAACGCACTCGTCCTATCGCTCGAAGATTTGCTTCGGCGGACAATGGGAGAGAATATCGAGGTCGGAATCGTGACGGTTGAAGGGCTACCGCCTGGACTCGTAGACGCCAACCAGCTTGAAAACGCTATTCTCAACCTTGCCATCAACGCACGCGATGCCATGCCTGACGGCGGCCGCCTTACGATAGAAAGCGGCGTCGCGACGGTTGATGAGAGCTACGCCGCGACCCGACCTGATATTGGGGTAGGAAAGTATGTTACGGTGGCAGTGTCCGATACCGGCGTCGGGATGGACGCTGCCACGATAGAAAAGGTGTTCGAGCCCTTCTTCACCACCAAGCCGGTGGGACAAGGAACCGGGCTCGGGCTCTCGATGGTCTATGGTTTTGCCAAGCAATCGAATGGCCAGGTTCGCATCCATTCGACGCCCGGACTTGGAACGTCCATCACGCTCTATTTGCCGATAGCGGATCCCACGAGCGCCGCCGATGAAACAGGCGGTATCGACACTGTTTTCGAAGGCGATGGTCAGACGGTCCTTCTGGTCGAGGACGATCCTTCGGTGCGCTTGCTGATCGGCGAAGTGCTGCGCGAGCTTGGCTACAAGATTGCAGAGGCCGCCGAGCCCAGCGAGGCGATCCGACTTCTGGAGGCCGGCCGGCCGTTCGATCTTATGATCACCGATGTCGGCCTGCCTGGCATGAACGGCCGTCAGCTTGCGGAAGTCGCTCGCGACCATCTGCCCTTGCTGCCGATCCTGTTTGTCACCGGCTATGCCGAGAATGCCGCCATGCGTGCCGGATTCCTTGGCACGAACATGGCTATGATCACCAAGCCGTTCCAGATCGAGATCCTGTCGGCAAAGATCCGCGAGATGCTTAACTGAATGGCACTAGTCGGGGATGTGGCTGAAGGCATATCGACCCATCTGCCGATATTTAGGACGTTCACAATCGGTGGGAAGTCTGGCGTAGCTGCGTAGTTCGAAACACTGCAGGCAGAGCAGATCAATTTAAGCGCGGAAGCCTATGCTCGTCTTTGCATCTTCAATCAGTGCCATGGCCTGACGATACAGGTTAGGATCCCCACCGGTCATGACGGAGAAGACCTGCAGCTTTTCGCGTAGATAAACCTTGGCGAACCCAGGACTTCCCGCAACGATCGATTGCGTGTTGCTGATGAAATCGGCGAGTTTTACGGTTTGCGCATTGGGCGAGATGGTACCGAGACGTTTTGCTTCCGCTGCTTTGCGTGTAGCGCGGTTGCCGTCATGGCACTGATCGGTCAGTTCCATCACCAGAGCAGCAACAGGCTCTCCAAACTCGCGCGCGATGTCCTCTCGGGTTGTTGCAGTATCCTCAATCGTATCGTGCAACAACGCCGCAGCCAACATTTCGTCGGTGTGCGGGATCCTTCGGACAATCTCCATCATAATATGGCCAAATTTACGCGAGAAAATTACGCAAAATTGGCATTTATTGATCTATGTTACGGTAATGTCGAGATTACTTAACTCGCTATAAACCTCGATACGCCATGACCACACACTCTGAAGGGATGGGTCATGGGTTTTCTGGGGCGCTTGTGATCTGCCCCCCGTTGAGTGGCCCAGAGACTATGATAGTCTGGACCACGAAAGGGACGATGAATGCCGAGCAAGAAGCACAAGCCGGAAGAAATTATCGGCAAGCTGCGTGAAGTTGAGATTGTT
>NZ_QLJK01000058.1:0-10109 GCF_003950715.1 Sphingomonas sp. S-NIH.Pt3_0716
CTTCGCGGCTCCGCGTGATTCATTTTTCACGCGGAGCCGCGAAGATCGCGGAGGAGAAAGAAGGAAGGGCGGGAATGGGTGGAAACAAGGCATAGCCCCTCCCTTCCAGGGAGGGGTTGGGGTGGGTTGCGAGCGCAGCGAGCTTCTGCCCTATCGACCGTAGACCGCCGCTACGCGGCGCACCCACCCCCGGCCCCTCCCTGGAAGGGAGGGGAGTAGGAAACAGCCGCTTCTGGTCGAAACCTGCCAATCTCCATGGGCGTCATCCCGGATCAAGTGCGGGATGACGGAACGGCGAGGGCAGCTTTTCTGAGCGGCGATCGACCAAGCCGATGGCAGTGCATGGCCGGAGCCTGTCCGGGGCGGGCATAATGTCCCATGGTCATCCCCCTGTTCCCGACATAAGAGGGGGCGTTCGATTGCCGTCGCGGCAATCCTGATGAACATGGTTTCTTGTTGGCCGGGAAGTGTTCAAGATCATGGACTGGTTTCCTGTTGTTTTCATCCTGTTCAAGGTCGTCGTGCTGGGGGCGGGCATGTTCTTTGCCGTCCGATGGCATTATGAGCAGGACAGGAAGGCGCAGAAGGGGGCGGTGCTGAGCGCGGTCGGCAAGATCAGCCTGGCCCTGCTGCTGGCGCTGGTGGGCCTCCTGTCCCTCACCTTCATGCTGGCGCGGATGCTGGGCATGGATATGGCCCTGTGATTTTGGTGCTGTGATTTTGGTGCTGTGATTGTGGTCCGCATCGTGCGTCGCGCGTTCGGATCATCGTTGCGCTGACGGGCGGCCTGTGCCGGATGGGCGCCTGTTCCGGAGGCGCGTCAGCCGCGCAGGCGGTCGAGGCGATGCTTCAGCTTCCTCTGCAGCAATTCCCAATTGGTCACGCCCTGGATCACGCCGCCATTGGCGACGATCATCTGTTGCAGCCGATAGGTGTCGACATCCTGGATATCGACCCGGTCGCGGTCGATCACGGCCAGGGCGGCGGCGGTGCCGGCCGCTTCGCCCAGCGCCATCGAGGTCGGCTCCATGCGGATGGTGGAAAAGGCCTGGTGGGTCGCCGCGACGCAGAAGGGCACCATGAGGTTGGTGCACTGGTCGCGATGCGGCACCATCAGTTCGAAGGGCAGCGGCGAGCGTTGATATTTGCCGCCGGCGGGCAGCATGAAATGGCCTTCATTGACGATGCCCCATTGCCCCCGTTCGTCCCGGACCGCGATGCGGCTGGCGGCGTGGCTGTCCTGCCAGTAGGAGGCCATGGCGACGATCGAGGGGAGGCGCGGGGGCACACCATCGATATCCGACACGTCCCGGCCCGACCAGGCAAGGCCATTGTCCAGCCGCCGCGCCTCGCGCACATAGAGCTGGGGCGACCAGCCGGGCGTGTCGGCGGGATGGCAATCGGTGTGGCGGCCGCGCACCAGGCCCCAGTTGCGCACATCGCGTTGCAGCCCGGCGGGAATGCGGGGATCGCGGCCATGGGCCATGGCGTGGAACCAGCCGCGAATATAATTTTCATGCGCCTTCCATATGCGTTCGCGCGCATCATAGTCGGCCGCCGGATAGGCGCGGTTGAGGCCGACCGCGTCGAGCGACATGGTGCCGCGATTGTTGATGTCATAGATGCCCGGCGCGACCTCGTCCGCCTTCACCAGATCGCGGGCGAAATGCCAGTCGCGGCCATAGAGCTGGCCGGCGCGCCGGCGTCGGTCGAAATCGCGGAACAGCAGTTCATAGTCGGCCTCGCGATAGCCATCGGGCGCGGTGGCGGGCAGGTCGAGCCGCAGTTCGGGCCGATCGGTCATGGTCAGGCGGAAGCAATAGGCCTGCACGCCATCGTCGGCAGCGCCGACCGGCCGGTTCGGCGCGGGATCGACCCCGGCGATCAGACGGCCCGACGGCTGGTCGAAGAAAGGGTCGATCGGCAGGATATTGTCCTTTTGCGGCGGATCGGTGCGGGTCAGCAGCTCATAGCGTGACCCGCGATAGCCATTATAGGGATTGGCCCGGTCGGCGGCTTCGCGCCCGACCCTGGTGCCGATGCCGGCGCGGGCCATCAGGTCGCCTTCATAGGAGGCGTCGATGAAGATGCGGCCATGGGCGCGGACGCCCGAGCGGGTGATGATCTCGCGGATGGCGCGATCGGTCCGGTCGACGGTCTCGACCCCGTCCGACCAGAGGACCGGCACCCCGGCGGCGTCGAGCAGGTCGCGGAAATAGGGGGCAGCAACGGCCGGGTCGAAGGCGTAGCGATTGCCCGGCATGCCGCCCGCCGCCGCCAGTGTGGCCATGGTGGTGCGGGCATAGCCACCGACCGCATCGATATCGCGTATGTCGGTCCAGCTGAGCCCGCCGGCCAGCATGCCGCCGGGCTGGATTTCGCGCCAGCCGCCGATCAGCACCGCCGACGCGCCCAGATTGGCGGCGCTGACCGCGGCGATGACGCCGGCGGGGGTGGCGCCATAGACGACGACATCGGCATCGGCCCAGGCTTCCCCGGCAAGCGCGGTGCGGCGCGGATGGATGAGGGCGGCCGGCTTGCCGCTGGCCTGATGGCAGCTGACCAGGCCGGCTGCACCCGCTGCGCCCGCCATCGTCGCCAGAAACGCGCGTCTGTCCATGACCGCCCCCATCCCGGATTGCCCCTGCAAAGGCTTTCCGATTTGCGGGGGCGTGGAAATTCCGGTCGAACACCTAATGGATTGCGCGGTCAGGGCCGGGCAGGACAGAAGTGGACAGTTGTAATATGCGACTGGTCTGGCAGGATCGGCGCTCCACCACCAGAAAAGCAGGAGTGGGTGCATGATCATCTATGGCGCGCGGCCGTCGCCCTTTGTGCGCAAGGTCATTGTCTTTGCAGCGGAAAAGGGGATCGCGGTCGAGGTGCGGCCGGCCGGGTTCGGCAAGGGCGGGGCGGAGTTCGAGCGGGCGTCCCCTTTCGGCAAGATCCCGGCCCTGGTCGATGGCGATTTCGCGATCAGCGATTCGACCGCGATCATAACCTATATGGATGCGCTGCATCCCGAGCCGAACCTGATCCCGGCCGAGGCGAAGGCGCGGGCGCGGACGATATGGTATGAGGAATTTGCCGATACCATCGCCCAGCCGGTGGGTGTCGACATCTTCTTCAACCGGGTGGTCGGCAAGCTGCTCGACATGCCGCATGACCCGGCCCGTGCCGACCGGGCAGAGGCGGAGAAAATGCCGGGCATCTATGATTATCTGGAGGCGGTTCTGCCCGAGAGCGGCTGGCTGGTGGAGGATCGCTTCACTTTGGCCGACATTGCCGTCGCCTGTCCGCTGATCAATGTCTGCTATTGCAGCAGCGGGTTGAAGGACGGGCGCTGGCCCAGGGTGAAGGCCTGGCTCGACGGATTGCGGGCGCGGCCGAGCTTTGCCGCGGCGATGGCGCTGGAGGCGCGGATGCTGGAGAAGGTGGTGTAACCCATATGGAACATTCTGCTTGACATCGTCACGCTGATCGGGCAGGGAAGAGGAACGTCGATAATTGCGATTCGCCAGCATCGGTCGGTGGTGGTGCGATGGATCGGCTGCGCTGTGGAAGGCGGGGGCTTCGAGGGCGGCTTTTCGGGCTGTGCCTTGGGGCTGTGCCTTGGGGCTGTGCCTTGGGGCTGTGCCTTGGGGCTGTGCCTTGGGGCTGGGTCTTCCAGGTCGGGATTTGCAGTCGGTCCTTGAGGGCTGGTGCGTGACGGTGCGGGGCTTTTGGGATGCCGGCGCCGCGATGCGATGCTGACAGATATTGCCTTCAGGTGAGGCGAAAGGGGCTGGTCCGATTGGGCCGGCCCCTTTTGCGTTGGGCGAGCGTGCGGGGCTGAAGCTGGCGGGGCGGTGTGCGGGGGAGCTATTGCACGGCGCGGTGGCGCGGGGCTGCTGCCGATGGCGGCGTGCGGCGCGAGGTCGCGCGGCGGGGCGATGGTTCGGGACAATCGGGGGAGAGGGCGATGGCGGCGCGAAAGGAAGTGGCCGGGCGGCCGGAGCGGGTGGCGCAGCGGCAGGCGGCCGGCGACGGGGTGCGGACGCAATTGCGACAGGTGCGCAGGGATGGCTGGGCGCAGGGCGATCGGGCCCTGTTCCTGGCGGAGCTGGCCGAGACCTGCAATGTCAGCGAGGCGGCGCGGACCGTGGGAAAGAGCCGGCAGGCGGCCTATGGCCTGAAGCAGCGCGACGCGGAGTTCGCGCGCGACTGGGATGCGGCGATCGAGCAGGGCTATGGCGAGATCGAGGCGATGCTGATCCGGCTGGCGCTGCATGGCTGCGAGAGCGAGGAAATCATCGAGGATGGCGAGGGCGCGGTGAAGACCCGCAAGGTCAAGCGCGCGCCCAATCCGTCGCTGGGGCTGCAATTGCTGAAGCTGCATGCCGCCCAGGTCGCGGCGCGCCGGGCGGCGCGGGGCGATGCGACCGGACCGGGCAGCCCCGCAGCGATCGCCAGCGTCGAGCGGGTGCTGGCAGAGATACGCCGGCGCCGCGCGGCGGCGGGGACGTAAGGGGGAGGCGAGAAGGTCGCGCGACAATGCGCGAACGGCCGCGCCGATCGCCCGTGGATCGGGCGGCCGCGGTCAGCTGGCCGGCTCGTCCGCTGCCATTGGAAGTGTCGTCGGCGCGGCCGGTTGATCCATGAGCAGATGGTCGGGCGTGGGCGCCGGTGCGCGGCGATCATAGCGCTCGACCGTGTCCCAGACTTCATAGAGCGACCGCTGATCGGTGTCGGCAACCGCGCGATTGCGTGGCAAATCAAGACGATACTTCATATCAAGGCGCTTAGGTCATCGATGCGGCAGGTCGACGACATTAAGGTGAGCGGAGCGTTTTTGGCGATGAAGCGAGTGGTTGAGCGATGGTGGATTGCCGGGCGACAATCGTGCCGGGTGCATGGCGGCAGGAGATTGTTTCTTGCTGGAAGAGTAGGCCTCTTTCTGCCGCCGCCTGAGGCGCCAGCCTTCGCTGGGGTGGCGGAGTTGGGTGGCTAAGCGGCAGATTGTTTTGGCAGTTCTTCATACCTCTTTCTCCGCGCTCTTCGCGGCTCCGCGTGATTCATTTTTCACGCGGAGCCGCGAAGATCGCGGAGGAGAAAGAAGGAAGGGCGGGAATGGGTGGAAACAAGACATAGCCCCTCCCTTCCAGGGAGGGGTTGGGGTGGGTTGCGAGCGCAGCGAGCTTCTGCCCTATCGACCGTAGACCGCCGCTACGCGGCGCACCCACCCCCGGCCCCTCCCTGGAAGGGAGGGGAGTAGGAAACGTCAGCTTCTGGTCGTTTTCAGACCATCCTCCCCTGCATGGGGAGTTCAAGGGAGACCCGTGTCTCCCTTGAACTGGCCGTAGGCCAGACGGAGGGGTATCCCCCTCTCGATAGCGTAACACCCCTCCACCACTTCGTGGTCCCCCTCCCCTTGCAGGGGAGGAATTTACAACCGCTTCTGGTCGTTTCTTGCCCGGCAGCTTCGCCGTGTTGAATCAGCTTTCCTTGATCATTGAAACCCGTCTGTAGGCCCGACAATGGAAATGCGATAAACCTGCCTGCATGGCAGAACCATTCAACGATGACCTGATCGCTGCAAAGTCGGTGTTTGCATTGGTGGGACTTGCAGCGATCATTGGAGGAATACTCCTATTCAATGCTCACGCCCAATCGGTCTGGGGCATTGTAAAAGGCCTCGTCGGCATCAGCCTGTGGATCGCTGCCGTCATCGGCGGCCGCGCATTCTATAAAGGCCTCTAGTTCAAAACGCGATGTATGAGTTCACCGCCTGGTTACCCACCCGGCGGTTCTGGGCAAGAGTGTCTGCTTTTTGGCAGATCAACAAGGGATGGGAATGGCAAGAAATGGTCGCAAGTCGCCCTACCCACATCCGTCATGCCGGGCTTGGCCCGGCATCCCGCTTTTCTGTGAAACAGATAAAGAAGCGGGCCCCGGCGCAAGCCTGTCCTGAGCCTGTCGAAGGGGCCGGGGTGACGATGGCCGCATCTGGTCGTTAGCCGCCAAAGCCCGACATCGTCATTGCGGGCGTAGCGAAGCAAGGGCGGGAGATCGTCGAGGCCCGCCCTTTGCGCGGCAGGCTTTTGCTGGTGCGCGGTTCTTCTGGTAGGATCGGGGCGCGGTTTTGGAGATCGGGCTTTGGAGATCGGGCGATGCTGGTTGGGCTGATCCTGTTGGCGGCGGTGGGGGCGATGATCGCGCTGTCGGTGCGCGCCGATCGGCGGTTCCGGGCGATCGACCGGCTGCCGATGCAATGGACGCTGACCGGAGCGGTGAGTTGGCATGCGCCGCGGGCCGTGGCGCTGGCCTTCACGCCGGTGCTGGGGACGATGCTGATCCTGGTCATTGGCGCGATGGCTTTGTGGGTGCCGCCGCGCGCCGGGCAGGAGGGGCTGGTGATCCCGGTGCTGCTGGCGATCGCGGCGGGCATGGTGGCGATCCATGCCCTGCATATCTGGATGATCGGGCGCTGGGCGAAGGCGCGGCACTGAACGGGCATTGGGGCTGAGGAGGCGAGGATGCGGCGTGTGACCCGGAGCAGGATGGCGCTGATGCTGGTGGCGCCGATGGTGATGATGCTGGCCGCTGGCGCGCGCGCCGCGCCGCCGACAAGCTGGGCCAAGGCGGGCGTGTCGCTGGCCGACTATGCCGACGATGCAGGGGCCTGCGCGGAGGCGACGCGGGACAGGGCGGTGACGGTGCGACCGGAGACGGCGCAGGCGCTGGATGCGCTGAGCATGGTCGACCTGGCGATGATCCTGCGGACCTATGGCGGCGATAGCGATGCCAGCCCGCTGATGGCGGCGGCGAATATCGGCATGCATCATGACGACGCCAATGTGGCGCGTCGGACGGCGAATTTCGGCGCGAAATATCAGGCGATGACGCGCAGCGACGTGCGCGCGCAATTGCAGGCGGCGCTGGACCAGTGCCTGGTCGAGCGCGGCTATGTGCGGATCATGCTGACGCCGGACCAGGCGCGCGGGCTGGCGAAGCTGAAGCGCGGGACGGCCGAACGCACCGCCTATCTGCACGCGATCGACAGCGATCCGGCGGTGATCGCGGCGCAGCGGGTGGTGGAAGAATGACGGTGCGGATCGGGATCGTCCTGGCGAGCCTGGCCTTGTGCGCGGCCTTGTTTTGGAGCGGATCGGCGCTGGTCGCGTTGATGATGGGATGGCTGACGGCCTATCCGTGGGTGGCGAAGGCGATGGCGGCGCTGCCGATGCTGGTGCTGCCGCTGATGGCGGTGATGGCGGTGATGGTTTCGCGCGGGCGGGAAGAAAACGGGGCGCGCTGATTGGTTGGGCCGCACCGCTTTACAGGGCGGTGCAGGCGGGTAAGACACTGGCCCCATGAAGAAGATCATCCTGCTCGCCGCCGCTTCGGCCCTTGCAACCCCAGTGCTGGCCGCGCCGGCTGTGCCCGCCGCGCCCGATGCGGCGCGGTTGAAGGCGACGGTGGAGAGGCTGGTCAGTTTCGGCACGCGTCATACGCTGTCGAGTGCGACCGACCCCAAGCGCGGGATCGGCGCGGCGCGGGCCTGGGGCAAGGCCGAGTTCGAGAAGATTGGCAAGGGCTGTGGCGGCTGTCTGACCGTCGAGACGGTGGCGGATCGCTTCACCGGGCCGCGCGCGCCCGATGGCGTCGAGGTGGTCGATGTGCTGGCGATCCAGAAGGGCAGCGGTGATCCGAACGAGGTGGTGATCGTCGCCGGGCATATCGATAGCCGCGTGACCGATGTCATGAACATCAGCAGCGATGCGCCGGGCGCCAATGACAATGCGTCGGGCACGGCGCTGGTGATCGAGGCGGCGCGGGTGCTGGCCGGGCAGAAATTCAACGGCACGATCGTCTATGCGCTGCTGTCGGGCGAGGAGCAGGGATTGTGGGGCGGCAAGCTGCTTGCCAGCACGGCCAAGGCGCGCGGCTGGCATGTGCGGGCGATGCTGAACAATGATATTGTCGGCAATACAGTAGGCCAGAATGGGCAAGTGGTTGCCGATCGCGTGCGGGTGTTCTCCGAAGGAATTCGCGCGGGGGACGATGCCAAGGCAAACCTGACGCGCCGGGCGATCGGCGGCGAGGATGACGGCCCGTCGCGGGCGCTGGCCAAGGCGATCGACGGCATTGCGCAGGCGGACCCGAAGATCGGGCTGGAAGTGCTGGCGGTGCGGCGGTTCGACCGGTTCGGGCGCGGCGGCGACCATTCGCCCTTCCTGGACCTGGGCTTTCCGGCGGTGCGCTTTTCGGTGGGGATCGAGAATTATGACCGGCAGCATCAGGACCTGCGCACCGAAAATGGCCGGGTCTATGGCGATACGGTCGACGGCATGGACTTTCCCTATCTGGCGAAGGTGACGGCGCTCAATGTCGCGACCTTGCGGCGACTGGCCGATGCGCCCGCGGCGCCGGCGACGGTGTCGCTCGATGGCGCGTTGTCGATGGACACGCGGGTGTTCTGGGACGCGGTGCCGGGGGCTACGGCTTACAAGGTCTATTGGCGGCGCGCCGACAAGCAGGACTGGAGCGACAGCCGGGTCGTGACCGGCGCGACGCAGACGGTGCTGAAGGACATCGTGGTCGACGATCATTTCATCGGCGTCGCGGCGGTGGCCAAGGACGGGGCCGAGAGCCTGGTGACCTTCGGCGGGATGGCGCCGCGTAAATAGGATTTGGTGGTTCGGGCGGAGGCGCGGAGGCGCGGAGATTTTTGGAGAAGGCCGCCTGCGGGCGGCCTTTTTTGTTGCGCGCTGTTTGGGGGACGGGCGGCTGCATAATGCCGGCTCCTGCGTGAGGCATGGTCGGGAGATGGATTCCCGCCTTCGCGGGAATGACGAAGAAGCGGAGGGGGCGGGGATGCAGATGGCCGATTGCGACTGGGTCGAGCAGGCGGCGGCCTGGCCCGAACTGGGGCGCTGGCTGAGCGACGATGCCGCCGAGCGGCTGGGGCAGGACTGGGACTTCCTGGCGCGGCCGGCGCAACTGGCGCCGGCGGGCGACTGGCGCATCTGGCTGATGATGGCGGGGCGCGGTTTCGGCAAGACGCGGGCCGGGGCGGAATGGGTGCGCGCCATCGCCGAGCGCGATCCCGAGGCGCGGATCGCGCTGGTCGGCGCGACCCTAGGCGAGGCGCGCAGCGTGATGGTGGAGGGGGTGAGCGGCCTGCTGGCGGTGGCGCCCTGGTGGGCAAGGCCGGCCTATGCCCCGGCGCTGCGCACGCTGACCTGGCCCAATGGCGCGCAGGCGCGGCTGTTCGGCGCGGCCGAGCCCGAAAGCCTGCGCGGGCCGCAGTTCAGCCATGGCTGGGCCGACGAGATCGGCAAATGGCCGGGCGGGCAGGCGGCCTGGGACAATATGATGATGGCGATGCGGCTGGGGCATGATCCGCGCGTGGTGGCGACGACGACGCCGCGCCCGGTGCCGCTGGTGCGGGCGCTGGTGGCAAGAGATGGCGCCGATGTGGTGCTGACGCGGGGGCGGACGGCGGACAATGCAGCGCATCTGGCGGCGGGCTTCGTCGATGATGTGACGCGGCTTTATGGTGGCACGCGGCTGGGGCGGCAGGAACTGGATGGCGAACTGATCGAGGAGGCGGAAGGGGCGCTGTGGACCCGCGCGGCGCTGGAGGCTTGCCGGGTGCGGCATGTGCCGGGCGCGCTGGCGCGGGTGGTGGTGGCGGTCGATCCGCCGGCGACGGCTGGCGGCGATGCGCGCGGCATCGTCGTGGTCGCCCTCGGCGGGGACGGGCGCGGCTATGTGATCGCGGACGCGAGCGTGGCGGGCTGTTCGCCCGAAGGCTGGGCGCGGGCGGTGGCGCAGGCGGCGCAGGGCCATGGCGCCGACCGGGTGGTGGCTGAGGCCAATAATGGCGGCGACATGGTGGCGAGCGTGCTGCGCGCGGCGCAGGAGACGCTGCCGCTGCGACTGGTCCATGCCAGCCGGGGCAAGGCGGCGCGGGCCGAGCCGGTGGCCGCGCTCTATGAGGCCGGGCGGGTGGCGCATCGCGGGGCTTTCCCCGAGCTGGAGGACCAGATGTGCGGGCTGCTGGTGGGGGGCGGTTATGTGGGTCCGGGGCGTTCGCCGGACCGGGCGGATGCGCTGGTCTGGGG
>NZ_QLJK01000059.1:0-9871 GCF_003950715.1 Sphingomonas sp. S-NIH.Pt3_0716
CGCAAAGCCGCCCTTTTTGCATGTCAGGGCCACACAAAAACGCCCAGTGTCGCGGGATGGAGCAGCCCGGTAGCTCGTCAGGCTCATAACCTGAAGGTCGTAGGTTCAAATCCTACTCCCGCAACCAAATCACACACACACGCCGCCTCGGATCTCCCCAAGGCGGCTTTTCTGTGTCCGCGCCTTACCAGGCCAGCGGAAGTGACCTGGGCCCAACCACTCCGCCAGGCCAGTAGCTGATCACCGCATCCGACCGAACCGCAAAGTCAGGAATGCGCCGCAGCCACTCCTGCAACGCTACCTTCACCTCCAGCCGCGCCAGATGCGCGCCGATGCAGCTATGCACGCCGCCGGCAAAGGCCAGGATCGGCTTGCGTGGCCGGTTGAAATCCACACGGGTCGGATCGGGAAAGACGTCCGGGTCGTAATTGCAGGCGGGCAGGATGCTGTTGAACTTGTCGCCCTTCTTCATCTGCACGCCGCGCATTTCCAGATCCTGGGTCAGGGTCCGGCCGGAAAAGGTAACGGAAAAGACCCGCAGCAATTCTTCCACCTGGGCATTGATCTGATCGGGATGGGCGATGATCTCGCGCCGCCGATCGGGATTTTGCGCCAGCCACAGCCAGATATTGTTGAGCGTCGCGAACACCGTGTCGAGACCGGCGATGAACAGGAAGAAGGTGAAGCCGAAAATCTCCCGCTCGCTCAGCGGTTCGCCGCCCGGCCGTGCCTGGATGATGGTGCTGATGACGCCCTCGTCAGGCCTGGCCGTCTTCTCGACGATCACCTGTGCCAGATAGGCTTCGATCCCGCGCATGGCGAGGCCGGCGGTCATGCGATCCTGCGAATGGAGCAGGTCGACCGCCCAGCCGACGAAGGTATCGCGCATCTCCTGCGGCAGGCCCATGAGATCAAGGAAGATCGACACCGGCAGCGGTCGGCCGAAGGCGGTGGTGAATTCCACTTCGCCGGCATCGATGAAGCTGTCGATCAGCTCGTTGGTCAGGCGACGCATATAGGCTTCAAGCCGCAGCACGCTTTGCGGCGAGAAGGTCGAATCGAGGA
The DNA here is from genome assembly GCF_003950715.1 of Sphingomonas sp. S-NIH.Pt3_0716. Classification (NCBI taxonomy): domain Bacteria; kingdom Pseudomonadati; phylum Pseudomonadota; class Alphaproteobacteria; order Sphingomonadales; family Sphingomonadaceae; genus Sphingomonas; species Sphingomonas sp. S-NIH.Pt3_0716. The sequence goes on from NZ_QLJK01000059.1 coordinate 1,066, forward strand.
TCGCGCGATATTTGCGGTGATGCGGCGGATCGATCTCCAGCGGGATAAAATGGAAATAATTATTGGGATCGCGCGGGAAGGGCGTGGCCCCGGCGGTGGTGAAATATTCCGGGTGGCGCAGCGCGAAAAAGGCATCCTCATGCTTGATCGTACACCAGCTGTTCCCGATCAGCGGATTGACGCTGTAGAAGATCGGCGGATGCGTTTCGTGCAGCTTGGCCATGAAGGCATGGGGCGCGGCGAGAAATTCCGGGCCGGTGGTCAGGCCGATCTCGCGCACGAGTTCGGGCGGGACATGGGCGGGAATGTCCATAGCGGGCGTCGCTTGGGCGGTTGCCATGATCGGGCTCCTCAATATTGCGCAGCGGGCAGATGGACGACCAGCCCGTCGAGCGCATCGCTGGCGATGATCTGGCAACTCAGGCGGCTGCTCGGGCGGCGCTCGCTGGCGGTGCATTCGAGCATGTCCAGCTCGGTCTGCGCAGGCGCGGGCAGACGGTCGGCCCAATCCTCCTCGACATAGCAATGGCAGGTCGCGCAGGCGAGGCCGCCGCCGCATTCGCCGACCATGCCATCCAGCCCCTCGTTGAGCGCTGCGCGCATCAGATTCTCGCCCGTCGGCACATCGATTCGATGCTCCGCGCCGCTGGCCTCGACAAAGAGGACCGTAGCCATCGCACTCTCCCATATATCTTCGTGATGAGAACGTTGTTCTTAATGCTGGCACTATAGTCGCGGGCTGCTAGATGGAAAGCGATTATTGCAGAGAGGATCGATGAGCATGTACCGGGCGCCGCAGACCGACGACGCGATCGCGGAACTGGACGATCGCAACCAGCAGATCGTCGCCGCCGCCTATGATCTGCTCGACGAGGAGGGGCTGGAAGGGCTGACCATCCGTGCCGTATTGCAGCGCACCGGGCTCGCCCGTCGGGCGCTGTACGATCGCTTTGCGGGCAAGGATGATCTGGTCCTGGCGGTGTTTGCCCATACACTTCGCCGCGCAGCGGAACAGTTCGGCGAACAGGTGCGCGACCTGCCGGATCCGCTGGCGCGCTTGCATCATATCGTGACCGCCATCGTCATCGGTCGCGCAGCCATTGATGGCGATTGGCAAGGCGGCCAGCGCCGGAGCGCGGCGCTCAGCCGCGAGCATCTGCGCCTGGCGGAGGCGCGTCCGGTCGAACTGCAAAAGGCAGTAAGCCCGCTCATCGACCTGATCGCCACGATCCTGTCCGAAGGCATGGCCGAGGGGCAGGTCCGCGCAGGACCGCCGTCGTGGATGGCGCTGCTCGTCTATAATCTGGTCTCGACCACCGTCCACAGCCAGTTGCTTGCCGAGGAGACCGCCATTCCCGACCGCCAGCGCCGATCCGAACTGGCGGTCGAGATATGGGAATTTTGCCGCCGGGCGATCGCGGCCTAGCGCGCCAGCTTCAGCCGATCGCGGAAGAAGGCGGTCATGACGTCGAAGGCTTCGCGCGATTCGGGCAGGGCGGGATCGTAGAAAAAGGCATGGCCCAGCCCATCCCACATATGCAGGTCGGCATCGACCCCGGCCTTGACCAGTTCGCGATGGGTGTTGACGGTCGCGCTCATCTCGAAGGCGCGGGTGCCGGTGATCAGCAGCGTGGGCGGAAACTGCTTCAGCGTCGTGGGTGACAGCGCCGGCGACACCAGCGGATCGCTGCGATCGATACCCTTGAAATAGGCGCGGACATCGTCGCGCGGGGGCAGCGCCTGGAAGGGCCGAGCAAAGCTCTGGCTGTCGCCGCCCCAGCGCGCATCGCCCGAAGCGCAGAAAATGCCGATCGCACCGGGCAGCGGCAGCTTCTCATGGATGAACCAGGCGATCGCCTCGGCCGTCAGCAATCCGCCGGCCGAACAGCCGAAGATGCCGATATCCTGCGGCTGGTAGGTCTTGAGCAGTGCGCGATAGACCTTGGTCACATCCTCGGTCGCGGCGGGCCAGACCGTCTCTGGCGCCTGGCGATAGGTGATGGAGAGGATCTCCACCCCGGCCAGCCCGGCAAGCGGGATCGATTCCATCATGCCGGTGCCGCCGGCTACGCCCATGTAGAAGCCGCCGCCCGGCAGGTTGAGCAATATCTTCCTGCGGTTGCCCGGTGCGACGCCAGCCGCCGGGGTCGCGCGAACGGCCGCTATGCCGGCGATCTGTTCCTCGCGCGTCGTCACCTTGTACATCGCTTTCAGCGCATCGATGCGTGGCGCGACCAGTTGCGGCATGCGCTGGCGCAGCGCACCGGCCTGCCCGGCGGCGACCGCGCGCATCATCGGCTCTTCGGGATCGGTCGGCGTGCGCGGCAACGCCTTCTTCGCCGCCTCGCTCAGATAGATGGAGGGGGGCAGGCGAAAGCCGGGGACATGGACCGTGCCATCCGGCTCGATCGCGCCGGAAGCCGCCGGGCTATCGGACTGTGGCGTCTGGGCCGCTGCCGTCCCGGCCAGGGCCAGCAGGACAAACGGCAAGGCGAATCGCATCGTCATGAACATCGCTCCTCTCCATCTTATATTATGGTATATAACATATCGACTTGAGCCGGCACGGCAAGGGGGCTAGAGCGGCGCGGTGACGATCGATCCCGACAGCGCCTTTATCGACCCGCTCGACGCGATGCTGGGCTTCCATCTGCGTCGCACCGCGGCGGCGGTCACCGGCGCGCTGGGCGAGGCGCTGGCCCCGCTTGGCCTCAATCCGGGCGAGGCGACCTTGCTGCGCCTGATCGGCGCCAATCCAGGGTGCAGCCAGAGCGATATCGCCCGTGCGCTGCGCGCCCAGCCGGCCAATCTGGTGCCGCTCATCAACAAGCTGGCGCTGTCTGGCCTGTTAGACAAGGGCGCGGGCAAGGGCCGTGCGATCCCGTTGACGCTGACGGGCGAGGGGCTGGTGCTGCACGACAAGGTCTGCGCGGCGTTCGACGCGCATGAGGCGCGGATCGGTCGCGCCATCCCGATCGAACAGCGCCGCGACGTCATCGCCCTGCTGCGCCAGATCTGCCTCGACGCCTGTTGCGGCCCGGCCTAATCGGCCTCCGCCTCCACCCATAGCGGGTGCCGCACCATGGCGCGGGCGAACAGCTCGGATTTCAGATGCCCGGCCAGCCAGCCGCGCAAAGCCGCCCAGGGCTGCGCGGCAAACCAGTCCGGCTCGACCGCCGCGAATTGCCGCACGAACGGAAAGATCGCCATGTCGGCCAATGTCCGCCGCGCGCCGCAAAGCTGGGCCTGATCCCGCAACCGCGCGTCCAGCGCGTCGAGCAGCCCGGCCGCCTCGGTCCGATGGGCGACCGGGTCGCTGCCATGGCGCTCGGCATATTTGTAGCGATCCAGATGCCGTTTGAACGGCCCGTCATTGGTCGCGATCAGCGCCGCGTCATCACCCGCCAGCCACGCCTCGGGATCATCCCGCCCCAGCGCCCAGCGCATGATCTCCAGACTCTCGTGGATCACCCGGCCGTCGGGCAGGACCAGCACCGGCACCGTCCCCTTGGGCGAGGCGGCGAGCATCGCCGCGGGCTTGGCGCGCAGCAGGATTTCGCGATGCTCGACCGCCTGCCCGCTCAGCAGCAACGCCAGCCGCGCGCGCATCGCATAGGGACAGCGGCGGAAGGAATAGAGGATCGGGACATCGGCCATGGCCCGCCCTAACCGAGCGGCCGGCCAAAGAGTAGCCTTACTCCGCCTCGACCCATGTCGTCGTCAGCGCGCGCGGCGAGAGATATTTGGTCGAGGTCCAGCCGCCATCCACGACGATCGTCTGGCCGTTGATGAAGGCGGCGCCGGGCGAACAGAGGAAAGCGATGGTGCTGGCCACATCCTCCACCTCGCCCAGCCGCGGGAAGGGGGTGGTCTCCACATTCACCCGCTTGAACATCTCGTCCTCGAACCGGTGGCGCACCATGTCGGTCATGGTGACGCCCGGCGCGACGCAATTGGCGCGGATGCCCTGCGGCCCATAGTCGCAGGCGATATGCTTGGTCAGCGCGTCCAACCCGCCCTTGGCCGCCGAATAGGCGCCGCCGCGTCGCCCGCCGATCACCGCATAAGTAGAGGTGACGTTCACGATGCCGCAGCCCTCGCCCATATGGACGATCGCCTCGCGCGCCAGGCGGAAGGGCGCGCGCAGCATCAGGTCCAGGAAGCCGTCCAGCGTGGCGTCGTCGGTTTCGTGCAACGGCTTGGGGCTGCCAGCGCCGGCATTGTTGACCAGGAAATCGATGCGGCCGAAGCGATCGAGCGCCAGCTGCACGATCCGCGCGGGCGCATCATCCTGCGTCACATCGATGGACAGGGTGGCGACCCGCGCCGGATCGCCGATTTCGCTCTCCAGCGTCGCCAGCTTGGCCGGATCGCGACCGATGCCGACGATCGCCATGCCGGCGTCATGCAGCATCTTCGCCGTGCAGAGCCCGATGCCGCTGCCTGCCCCGGTGATGATCGCTACCTGCATCTATCCTGTCCTCTACTCTGTCCTGCCCCGCTCTTATCCGCTTCGCCGGGCGTCGGCGAACCGCCGTGGCGATGCCTCGCCACCTTGGCTTGAACCCGCGCGCGCGCCGCGTCACCCCTGCGCCATCATCTGCATAATCCAGCGAAAGGCCCGCTCATGTCCGAACTGCGCTACGACGATCGCGTCATCGTCATCACCGGTGCCGGCAGGGGGCTTGGCCGCGCCTATGCGGAGTTGCTGGGCGCACGCGGGGCCAGAGTCGTGGTCAATGATCCGGGCAGCGCCGTGCGCGGCGAGGGGATCGATGCCGGACCGGCGGCCGAAGTGGTCGCCGCGATCAAGGCGCAGGGCGGCGACGCGATCGTCTCGACCGACAGCGTCGCCACGCCGGAGGGCGGCCGGGCCATCATAGAGGCTGCGCTCGACCATTATGGCCGGATCGACGGGCTGATCCACAATGCCGGCAATGTCCGCTACGGCTCGATGCAGGCGCTCAGCCAGGAGGATTTCGACGCCGTGCTCGACGTCCATCTGCGCGGCGCCTTCCATGTCGCCCGCGCCGCCTTCCCGCATATGTGCAAGGCCCGCTATGGCCGCATCATCCTCACCAGCTCGATCGGCGGCCTCTATGGCAATCGCGATTGCGTCAATTATGGCATGTCCAAATCGGGCATGATCGGCCTCAACAATGTGCTCGCGCTGGAGGGGGAGGCCGAAGGGGTCAAATCCAACATCATCGTGCCCGGCGCCGTTACCCGCATGGCCGAGGGGCTCGATATCTCCCAATATCCGCCCATGGGGCCGGAACTGGTCTCGCCGGTCGTCGCCTGGTTGGCGCATGAAAGCTGCTCGGTCACCGGCGAGATGCTGGTGTCGATCGCCGGCCGCGTCGCCCGCGCCTTCATCGCCGAAAGCAAGGGCGTGTATCAGCCCAGCTGGACGCCGGAGGATGTCGGCGCCCGGATCGACGCGATCATGGACAGCCAGGATCCGCTGGTCTTCGGGCTGGAGGGCCATGTCGACCATATCCGCTACAGCTTCGGTCGCGCCGTCGCGGGGGAATAAAGGCCGCGTTCCGATCGCATCCGGCCGGTCGAACCCCGGCGGTCGATGCGCTATGGATCGGGCATCCCCGTGCGGAGTCGGAACCCATGAAGGCGGAACGGATCGACGAGGCCAGCCTGCGCCTGCTGGTCGAAAGCTTTTATGCCCGCGTCCGTGCGGACGACCGGCTTGGTCCGATCTTCAACGACGCCGTGGATGACTGGCCGGCGCATATCGACCGGCTGGTCGATTTCTGGTCGTCGGTGATGCTGTCATCGGGCCGTTACAAGGGACAGCCCGTCCCGGTGCATATGGCGCATCGTGACCGGATCACGCCCGACCTGTTCGACCATTGGCTGAATCTCTGGTCGCAGACGACCGACGCCGTCATGGTTCCGGCGGCGGCCGCCGCCTTGCAGGGCAAGGCGCAGCGGATCGCGGAAAGCCTGCAACTCGCGCTGTTCTTCCGGTTGGGGGCGCCGCCGGCCGCGGGGGCATGAAGGGCGCGCAGATCCGCGCCCCTGTCCGCCTTATTCGATCGTCACGCCGACCACGCGCCAGGCCCCATTTTCGCGATCCAACGTCACCGTCTCGATCGCCTGCGCCTGGTTGGCGTAGCTGGCGCGGAACTTCACTACTTCATAGCCATGGGGCGGGGCGGGCAGTTCCTCCTGGCTCAGCAGGCTGCGCGACTGGAGGGCGCCGAACCGGCCGCGCATCGTCTGCGACACCTCGGTCCAGACCTGCACCGTATTGAGTTTCTGGAAAGCGCTGCCGGTGCCGCGATAGCTTTCGGCCCATTTGTCCTGGTCGATCAGCGCCAGCCATTGGCGCGCCGCATCGACGACCTCGGCATTATGGGCCTGGGCGGCGGCCGGCGTCGCTTGCGGCGTCGATTGTGGTGTGGGGGCGGCATCGGGCAGGGCGGCGAGCGCCAGCAGGCCAAGGACAAAAGTCATGAGAAGCACTCCAGGAAGGATCGGGCGCCGGCGATCGGCCGGCCCCACGCCGACGACCGGCGCCTCGTCCTGATCCGCTTCGACCGGGGCTGCGTCTGCCCCCAATAGCCTGTCCCCCAGAAAATCGGGGGGCGATGCCTCGGGCGCACCTTCGGCTTCCAGCAACAGCCGGGCGGCCTCGCGGCTGCTCGACACCGCCATCTTGCGCCGCGCGTCGCGCAGCCGTTCGTTGATAGTATGGACCGACAGGTCCAGGCTGCGCGCGATCGATTTCGCGTCATGGCCCCGGACCATCAGGCGCAGCGTCTGCTTTTCCTTCTCGGTCAGCGCCCAAAGGCCGTCTGTCATCCCGCTGGTCATGGCGCCAGATGTACGAACCCCCCGGCGTGCCAGCTACCCCAAAAAATTCGTATCTTTGGCGGGGCCGGTCAGTCCGACAGGCTGCGCAGATAGGCGATCAGGTCGGCGCGCGCGAGCGGGTCGGGGATGCCGCTGAACTGCATCTTGGTGCCGGGCACGAAGCGCTGCGGATTGGCGATCCAGGCGTCGAGCGCCTTGTCATCCCAAACGCCGCCCTTGGCGCGCAACGCGGCGGTATAGCCGAAGCGGGCGCTGTGCTGGCCGATCGGCTGGCCGTAAATGCCGTGCAGATTGGGTCCGCCGGTGTCGGGGCCGCCGGCGCTGCTGGTGTGGCAGGCGGCGCAGGTGCCGAACAGCCGGGCGCCGGCCTTGGCATCGGCCACCGTCATCAGCTTTTCCAGCGTCGGATTGGGGCCGGCCGCCTTCAACCGCTCGGCGCGGTGATCGTCGGCACAGCCGATCAGGCTCAGGGTCAGCAACAGGGCGGCGGAGGCGGGACGCAACATGGCGCGCCCATGCCCGATCGGCGGGCGCGCGGCCAGCGGACCAATTGTCCTACGACGTTGCCGGCGCGGCCTCTTCCACCAGCCGGGCGCGGATCTGCTGCTTCAGCACCTTGCCGGCGTCATTCTTGGGCAGGGCGTCCCACAGCGCCACCGCCTCGGGATATTTGAAGCGCGCGACGCCATGGCCGGCCAGATGCGCGGCCAGCGCGGCGACATCGGGTGTGGCGCCAGGGCGCGGCACGATCACCGCCACCGCCCGCTCGCCGGTGCGCGCGTCGGGGACGCCGACGATCGCGATCTCGGCAATGGCGTCATGGCCGACCAGCAGATCCTCGATCTCCTTGGGCGCGATATTCTCGCCATTGCGGATAATCAGATCCTTGATCCGGCCGGTCACCACCAGATGGTCGCCATCGGCCCAGGCGCCCTGGTCGCCGCTGCGATAATAGCCGTCCGGATCGAAGCTCGCGGCCTCATCCTCCTTGTGAATATAGCCGACCATCATCTGCGGCCCGCGCGCGCGGATCTCGCCATCCTCCGCGATGCGGACGGTGGCGATGCCGGGGCGGCCGTCGGTCTCGGCGGCATGGGCGACATCGGCCCGGTCGATCACGCCGACGGTCGTGACCGGCAATTCGGTCGATCCATAGACGCGGCTGACCACCGCCTGCTCGAAATAGGCGGCCGCCTCGCGGATCAGCGCCGGCGGCACCGACGCGCCACCACAGATGAACAATTTGAGTGCGGGCAGCCGCGTATCCGCCGCGCGCGCCGCCGCCAGCAGATGTTGCAGGAAGGGGGTGGCCCCGGCCATATGGGTGCAATCGGCTTCGGCCATGATCCGCACCGCATCGTCCGGGTTCCACTGTTCCATCAGGATCGCCGTCGCGCCCAGCAGCAGCGGCGTCTCGAACGCATAGATCGACCCGCCAATATGGCTGATCGGGGATGGCACCAGGAAACGGTCGCCCGGTTCGACCAGCCAGTGCCGGCCGATCTGGCGGATCAGCGCATTGATCGAATTATGGCTGTGCATCACCCCCTTGGGCCGGCCGGTGGTGCCGCTGGTATACATCACCATGCGCACCTCGTCGGCATCCAGCGCGGGCAGCGGCCGGCCGGTCGGGGCCGAAGACAACAGGGCGTCATAGGCGCAAACTTTGCCATCTTCCGCCCGGACGATGACGATCTCCGGCGGGTTTTCCATCTCCGCCGCCACCCGTTCCAGCATCGCGCCATAATCATGGCCGCGGAAGCGCTCCGGCACGAAGATCATCCGGCTGTCCACATCCGCCAGGATGAAACGCAGATCATGGTCGCGCAGCGACGGCAGGATCGGATTGGCGACCATGCCGGCGAGCGTCGCGCCCATGTAGATGACGGCCGCCTCCTGCCAGTTGGGCAGCATGAAGGATATGACGCTGCCGACAGGAACACCCAACCACAACCCCATGCCCACACCACGC